>CAYSCE010000001.1:0-11495 GCA_964429475.1 uncultured Bacteroidaceae bacterium
CAATAGTGTTTTTGTTTTGATTGTTGTATTTTATAAAGGTTTAAACGTGAAATGTTATCTGTTTGGCAATATAAATATGATGATATTTGTTATAGATGCTTTATTTTCGATTAAAACGCTGTATCACAATTATAAAAAGAACTTATTTACTCATTAAATTTGTTCAAAAATTATTATTAGTAGTAATGGCAATATTTTTTGGATACTCAAACAGATTAAATAAAGTGAAATTACTGTTTGTTGAATTTTGGTGTTTGTTCCTGATAGTTTCTTCTTGGGTTGAGAACAGCTTTGCGCTGAGAGTCGGCTGAGCTTTCCAGCTCGTCCTTTTTTGCTCTGATCTGAGCATGGAGTTCGTCTTTTCGCTGCTGATCGGCCTGCGAAGCGACCTGAATTTTTTGCTCCGGCTGAACAGCCGGTGTCTGGACCTTGGAGTCCAGGGGGGAAATAGTGATTGTCGTTCCTTCCGGTACCGCTGTAATGCTGTTCTGCGCGACCACGTCAGAGCCAGCAAAAACACAAAGTAACATGACCCCCGTCCCAAATAACAATAGCGTTTTCATAAGGCATATATTTTAAAACGATATGAGATACAGAATGAATCAGTGTTATTTAGAGTGTTTTAAAGTGAAAAAGTAAAATTACATAGACATATATGTGCAGAACATATGTGGAAAAAATGCATAAGGCAGAAACAGAGCCAAAAGTAAAATCAAAACCCCTAAATAACCCTGTTAAAGATAATGATATTATGTCCGGACATCAAAATTTGTGGATGAAATTAACACATTAAATCAATTTTTATATGTCTTGTATGGTTATATGTAAGTATTTGAATATCAACGGCCGGCATTTGTAATATGCTGTTAATCAACTCGGTGTGGATTTATTAAAAGCGATTTCAAATGAGAGTTTTTCATATTTGGATAGGTATTGTGTTGAAACAGAGGCGTTTTATTACGAGGAGATTTAACAAAGCAAGCTTTCAGTCCGCCGGGGCGGAATCCTAGCCTGCCTGTCTGTAGCAGTTAAACCGGCAGACAGGTTCATGATTCAAATGTTGGAGTTGTTATGCAAGAAAAAAAGACAGGTGATTTCCCTGGCTTTCCGAATGTTTTTGCGAATGGAAGAATTAATCTTCGGGTTTTAGTACCATAAACTGATGTCGTGAATAGCCCTTTACTGCAAAGTAATACATTCCTTCATCAAGATCAATCACCGGAAGTTTGAAGTGTGTGGTCGTAACTGTTCCAACATCCACTTCGGATCCGGCAGCATTGTAAATCGTGTATTCACGATCAAGTATGGATGCGTCGCATGAGATAAACACGGCATCGGAGGAGGGATTGGGATAAATATTGAGCCATGGTTCTTCGTCGCTGAGAAAATCCACCGCAATAACATTACTGTAATCAAAATTTCCATCGAAATCGGTTTGCTTGATTCTGTAATAAGCTTTTCCTTTTACCGGTTTTGCATCAGAATACATATACCGGATAATTGAGTTGCTGTTTCCGGCGCCCTCAATAATGGCAAGCGGAAAATAACTGAAGGCGTCTTCCGAACGTTCAACCGTGAAATAGGCGTTGTTGATTTCCGACGCGGTTTTCCAGATCAGGTCGATCGTTGTGTCATTCATGACTGCATAAAAATCGAGGAACGAAACAGGCAAAACTTCGGAGCAATCGAAGGAGGCGCCTCCCGAGAGTTTAAAGTCAATGGTGTATGCATTGGGTTCGCGCTTGTCCCATTCATTAACCATGAGAAAATATTTTTCGCCTGCTTTAATTTCCATTTCGGCAACCCACTGATCGCCTGCCACGCCTTCGCTGATATCGCCGGCAAGTGTTGTTAAACCAGTTTTTCCTGGCGGCATGTATGCGGCATAGCTGCAACGGAGCGGCTCTCCTATTTCACCACAGGTGTCCGATTTATAAATGGCGAAATCCATATCACTGTTGCCAAGTGGCGTAAGTTCAAGTTCCATAATGCCACCTGTACTGACAGTAAACCGGTACCATTCGGTGAAGTTCTCCGAAGTAACACAACTGCCGCAGCCTTCCGACGAAGTGCCGGGGCCGTACACCTGCGACGAGATGGTTTGATCGCTACAGATGGGAACATTTCTCGGACAATCGTTGTTGTACGACGAATCGGGTCCTAAAGCATTTGGAACACACATCAGACTGGCCTCCCAGCCATCCCATGCGCCATTTGAATTCGGATCGGTATAAAAAGCGAATGTAAGACAGCCACTGGTGTGTGTTGAGGCGAAAATGCCATTATTATAGGAGCCGGCCAGGCTGATGATTTTTTTATTCAGGCTGCTGCCACATCCGGCCCAGATGATATCGCTGTTTTGCGTTGGTCCGTTGCGGACAATGATGTAATCATTACAGGTATTCGGCAATGAATAGTCAATATTGATCATGTTGAAAACAGACCTGATTGAACTGTATGGGCTGTCCGGGCAGAAAGTCCGGTAAATGTAATTGATGTTGTTTGCGTAGGTGCCGGTTGCTCCGCCATTGTCATAATATAGTCCCGTGCAGGTGTTCACCATGCAGATGCCCAGATAGGTGTTCTGAACGCCAACCACCGGGTGAAAATAAGGGCCGCCAATGGCATCGGGGCAGGCGCCGCAATCGAAAGGGCAATCCAGACACGATTCGCCCGACCCGCAGAAATAATCGCCGCAGACATCTGTATAACTTTCAGTGATACATAGGTCAAAAGTACCTTCTGCGATGCTTGAAATGCCCAGCCAGTAATATCCCTGGGTTAAGCCAACCCACTGAACGGTATCGCCTGAAGGACCACACTGAGTTCCAACCTGAGTAACACTTGATGTAAGGCAATCATAGCCATAAACCAGTGCATATTGAACATTGGCAAATCCGGCATTATTCAGCGTTACATCAATGGTGTTGTTGCCGCCGGTTAATGAGAACCCATACCAAACGGTATTTCCCGAGGTGAAGCAGCCGAAGGAATAATCGGGTGTTGCGCCCACGTTGCTTTGTCCGGTCATGCAGGTGCCGTCGAGGGGCGGTGTTTTGGCGTTGAAAATATAGTCATTCGAGGTTTTGCATCCAATCTGGCCAACCCATCCGGCCGCATTTACTCTTGCTGTTGAAATAAAAGTAATGGTCAAACAACCGCAGGTTGAAGTTACCGTTCCTGAAAATGTACCGTTTTGGTAGCTGGCCAAAACAGGTGAGGTTATGCCGGGTCCATTGTAAATAGTTAAAATATCCTTGTCGGCCAGCACAATGCTTTCAAAGTTGATAAACAACAATCCACTCGTTGAACAAAAAGTCACGGTGTAGTTTTCCGAAATTCCATAGTTGGTGCCCGCACCACCCGAATCATAAAACAAACCGCTGCAGGTGGTAATGGTGTCTCCGTTTACCAGATCCATTTCATAGGTCTGGGCCGACAGGGTCTGTGCCGGTAAAACACAAATCAGCCAGAGGAGTAATTTATTTTTCATTTTCCCCTCCTTTCTGTTCTTCTGTAGATACAATGGTACAAACCTCCTCAACAGAAAAGGCTTTTTCGCCGGTATGGCTGACAATGACTTTGGTAAAATGTTCACGGATATAGCCCGTCTGCTCTTTTGTCTTGTTTTCTTTCGGGTTGTCCGGAATGATGTTTTTGTCAACAACCGTGGTGCTTGTTTTGGTGTTAACGCCGGTAGCGTTATCTGCCTTATTCACCGTCTGAGCCTGCAGCCCGAGGGTGAAAAACATTAGCAGAAAAAATGTAATAACAGGTATAGTTTTCATATAATCCCTCCTTTTTATAGTTTATAATATTAGTGATAAATGTCGATAAAAACAATAGATAAAAAGACGAATAGCCCAATAAAATACACTTAGTGTTAAACAATGAATAGTTTTTGATTGTTATGATTTTTGATTTTTTGCGCAAAGCCGCATGAATACAAGAACTAATTAAAAATCACACGAAATGATTTTACAAATCTTTAATTCTTAAATAATTCAGGAAAATGGTGGTGGCAAAAAACGCCGAAAGTATTTAACAAAGCGGCATAGGGGCGATTTTTTAGTCTGTTAAAGACGGCTCAGTCTAATTAAAAACAAACTCTTTTCTGAGTACGTTTCCGGCCAGATCGGTAAATTCTACCTTCAATGTTTTTATGGCTGCTTTTTGCGCATTGCTTAGTGCGATTGAAAACAGGTTGTATTTCAGATCATAGGTCATCAAAACCCATTCATTATTTATATAGGCGTTGTAACCTGAAAAAGTTCCGCTGTTGTCGGTTACTGTAAGTGTGATTTCTTTTTGCCAGGTGAGTTTGCCGGTTGTTGGAATGTTGGTTTTCGAAATCACAGGTGGCAATGTGTCGCGTAGCAGCTGATACCGGCCCGGACGATCAATATCGGCGCTTAGCTTGCCTTCGGCATCGGGCATGGGTTTCCAGACTTTTTCAATGCTGTTGCCTTCTTTCAACACCAGCAAAGTTTTATCATCGGTAATCAGATCCGGTCCGAAATGAACATGAATGGGCTTCAGAATTGGAATTTCCGTGTATCCGATCTGCCACCACAAGACTCCGTTCTGGTTGAATTCTTCGATTAACGGTGTTTTCATGGCCAGGTCACTGTAAAAAGTGCCCGTATCAACCGAAATGGTTACATGTTCAGTCGAAATGGTGTGAAAATAATGGGCGGCCACCAGATATTTATTTCTCTCCGGAGCCGGGGTTGTTTTTTTCTGAATCGTTGTGGCAAATACCGAAGTGTTGAATTCGGTGTCGGTGGCTTTTACAGTGAGTTTATACTTACTGGTGTCGGGCAGCGAAAACAATCCGTTTTGAGTGCAATTTTTATAAAACCGCAGTTTTAAATGGTTTCCGGTATATGTAGTAACGATCTGTTTTTTGTTGTTCAATCCTGCGGTGTGGTCGAAAAGTCCCCGGCATGAGCCGGTTTCACTGAAAGCAAACCGATCGAATTCAATCTTCCAGACGAGGTTGTCGTTCAGCAGCACTTCGATGGTTTGGGGCAGGAGACGGTAATACGAAAACGATTGAAAATCCTGCACGTCGAAACCCAGGAAAAATGTGTCGGGAACAATAATTTCGGTAGCGGTGGTGTACAGATTTCCTTTTTTGACAGCCTTATAATAAGTGGCTTTTGCAGGTAAAAATCCGCCTGATTGCAACTGATAAACGGCCAGCTGTGCGAACACCGGTGCCAACAGATCGTCCACCGGAATAAATTTCAGCGCATTGACAGGATCGTCTGTTGCTGCATCGCGGATTTCGAAATGCAGATGAGCACCGAATGAATAGCCGCTGTTTCCGGCAATGCCCAGCACTTGTCCTTTTTTTACAGGAACAGTCCCGGCAGGAATCTGTATGTCGGTTTCAAACGTTTTATTTTCATACTGATATTTCAGCACCAGCGAATCAATAAATGGTGCAAATGCATCCAGGTGGCCATACACCGACGAATAGCCGTTGGGGTGGGTAATATACACGGCTCGTCCATACGAAGCGGAATTGTAGCGCACACGCGACACATAGCCGTCCCAGACGGAGAAAACATTTTTATCGGCTTTGTTGTAAATGCTGAAATCGAGTCCCGAATGAAAATGATTTTTCCGGTACTCGGCAAAATTGCTGGTCAGCTGTAAGGGCGGCCTGAGTGGAGGGAAGGCGTTGTTCCCCGATTGTGGCAGAGCGGAAATCGTCAGGGAGAGAAGAATAAAAGTAAGTATCAGTCGCATAAAAAAAGCTCCCATTTGGGGAGCTAAAGATAATCATTTTGGGAAAAACATCAGTTTTCGGGCTGTTCGTCCCAGCAAAATTCCTTAATCAGATCAAAGGCTCCTTTCAGACCAAGCTCAAAAGCTTTTTTCCAGTCGGCACAGGCACCTTCCTTATCTCCAAGTTCGCCTTTTACAATGCCGCGGAGGTCATACACTTCAGCATAGCTGGGTTGCAGTTCCAGTGCTTTGTCATAATCGCGGATGGCACCTTCAAAATCCTTAATGTGGTATTTACACAAACCTCTGTAGGCAATCGCCTCGGCGTGATCGGGATTGATTTCAATAATCTTTGAAAATATCTGAATGCCCCCTTTGTAATCTCTCACCGAAATGCGATTGTACCCTTTTTTCAAAAGGTCGGTTTCTGTCTCGCTACCCGTCAGCTGAACACTTTGTTTGCAGCTACCCAGGGCAATGATCAGGATCATTAGCGGGAAAAGTATCTTTTTCATTTTTAACAGATTGGTAATGTCTCCGTTTGTACGATAAAATCAATTTTCGGTTTCAAAGATATGAAAAAATCTATTAATGAAACAATTAAAGGTTTTTAAAATGCATAAAAAAGGGCAGAAAGATCCTGAAATACTGATGTTTATTCATGTTTTCTGTACAAATGGCCAGGGTGAAGCCTAATGAAAACGACGTCAAAGAAAATAATTTTTACCTTTACCCGTTGTTTCACACAAATTACTTTCGGTGAAAATTCATCTGCTTCTGCTTTTGCTTGGTGTGTCAATGGCTGTTTCTGCTCAGAATGGCGCAAACCGTGTATTCTCCTTTCTTGATTTGTCCAACAGTTCAAGGTTGACAGCGCTGGGTGGTAATATGGCCAGCATTCACGACAACGACGTGAGCCTGGTACTGGCAAATCCTTCCTTCATCAGCGATTCGATGCATACAGACCTTGCCCTCAATTACACCGATTATTACGGTGGAATCAATTATGGTTTTGTTACATATTCCCACACCTTCAAAAAAGTTGGCAGCTTTGCCGGCTCGGTGCAATATCTCAATTATGGTACTTTTACCGAAACCGACGAATATGGCTATCAGCTTGGCGAATTCAACGCCTATGATATGGCCGTTACAGTGGGCTGGGGACGCAAACTGGCCGACCATTTTTCAATCGGCGCCAATGCCAAAATGATTTATTCCGACCTGTATCAGGTGGTCTCTTCTGGTGTGGCCATCGATGTTGCAGGCAGCTATTTTGACGATAAAAAATTGTTGAGTGCTACTTTGGCTGTTCGCAATGCCGGCCGACAGCTCAACACCTATGTAAGTGGTGTTTCCGAACCGCTTCCATTCGATGTTCAGCTGGGCGTTTCGAAACGACTGCTGCATATGCCGCTTCGCATTTCGGTGCTGGCGCATCATCTGTATAAATGGGACATCCGCTACAACAATCCGGCTGATGCCGAATACGATCCTTTGACCGGCTTGTTGATCGAAGAAAGAAAACTCAGTGCTTTCGGCGATAAACTGATGCGGCATTTTGTAATTGGTGCCGAATTATCTCCTTCGCGCTCCTTTAGCCTCAGACTTGGTTATAATTATCAGCGCCGCAAGGAAATGGTTGTGGCTTCGCGCTTGTCTACCGTTGGCTTTAGCTGGGGATTCGGATTCCGGATAAAACAATTGTACTTCAGTTATGCCCGCAGCGCCTATCATCTGGCAGGCTCACCCAACGTGATTACACTCACGTCAAGCATTTCCGACTTTTTGAAATAAGCGGATACTCCTTTTTGAAAAAAATTTAGAAGATCTTTCAGGCCTTATTCTCACTGGCTTTGCGCATTTCGTATGCCTGATATTGTTCAAACGGATTTTGATGATACACATCGCAAAGCTCCTTGTACAGCGGCGATCCGGAGTTAGCCAGATAATCGGGCCGTTCAAAAAACAATTCCGAAGAAACGGCAAAATATTCATGCATGTTGCTGTAGCCGTATTCGCGTAACAGATTGTGGCGGTGTTCGGGGTGAATGATTTCAGCTTTTGCGCGCAGGAACACAGGTTTGAGCGTCATCAGTAAATCGCTGTAGTGCGTGTCTTTTTCAATAATTTCAATGGCAAAGGCATGCGCCAGTTCATGCAAACCCACATTGCGTCCGTCTGTCGAGTCACGCAGACCAATTTCAAAATCTTCCCACGACAGACAAATCATTCCGTTGATATCTACTTCGCCTTTGTATTGCCGCTTGGTGCGCGGATCGAGATAGTGGGCCGGAAATATTTTTATTCTGTTCAAATGATCCAGAACACTGATGCGCAGTCCAAAAGTAATTTGAACAAAAGTGGCCGAAATCAGCACCACATGACGAATTTCGAGTTTAAAACCATTTTGCGGATAAAACCATGTTGAGTAATTAAACCTTAAAACACGTTTGATAAATTCCTTTTTTTGTTCATCCGTTAATGTGCGGAAAAAATACATTTCTGTTTCCAGAATCTGCTCAATCTCGGCATTTTTTCCTTGCAGCGGCAATATTACACCCGGTTCATATTCATCATCACTGCTGGGTGTAAGGAAAATGGTCGGAAAGCGTAGCTTCAGATAAATAATTCCACCAGCAAACAGTACAAATACCAGAATTACATAAATATCATTCATGGGCTGTCTACAACATCGAGGCTCTGAAAATATCGGGGAAATGTTCTTTCAACAATTCAATGTCCGAAGGAACATCGACAGAATGGCCCCGGTAGCGGGTTTCAATCACTTTTATCGAAAAACCGTTTTCGAGCCAGCGCAACTGTTCAAGCGATTCGGCTTTTTCAAGCGGCGAAGGCTGCAGCCGAATGAGTTGTGCAAGTGTTTTGATACGGTATGCGTACACACCAATATGTTGGCGGAATGGATATTGTTCGAATAAAAACTTGTCGCGGCGCGGACTGCGGATAAACGGAATGATAGAGCGGCTGAAATACATGGCGTTTCCGGCCACATTAACAACCACTTTCATGCAGTTTTCCGAAAACAGATTTTCATCCGAATCGAAGGGATGAACCAGGGTTGCAATGTTTACAGATGGATCTTTAAATGCCGAAGCCAGCTGATCGATAATGACAGGATCAATAAAAGGTTCATCGCCCTGAATATTGATGACAACCGTATCGGGATCTGTTTCAACAGCGCCGGCCAGCAGAGCCGCTTCGAAGCATCGGTCGGTGCCGCTCGGATGATTTGATCCTGTCATGATTGCGCGTCCGCCAAAGGCTTCGGCTTTTTGAATAATGCGTGTGTCATCGGTGGCAATCACCAGTTGCGAAAGACTTTTTGCTTTCGATGCATTTTCGAATACCCATTGTATCATGGGCTTCCCTGCAATGATGGCAAGCGGCTTTCCGGGAAAGCGCAGCGATGCATAGCGGGCCGGTATAACTCCTATAAACTGCATATTAAAAAAGTCCGAATAATTCAGCGTTTATTTTGTCGATGATAATTCCAAGATCTTCTTTGCTCTCGTGAAATTTCACTTTTTCCACATCTATGATCAGCAGTTTGCCATCTTTATACTCATTAATCCAGCTTTCGTAGCGCTCGTTCAGACTTTTTAAGTAATCAAGGCGAATGGAAGCTTCATAATCGCGTCCACGTTTCTGAATCTGATTCACCAGTGTCGGCACATCGGCGCGGAGGTAAATCAGCAGGTCTGGTGCCTTGATAAACGATACCATCAATTCAAAAATGGATTGATAGGTGGCAAAATCGCGCGAGGTCATCAAACCCATGTCGTGCAGGTTGGGTGCGAAAATACAGGCGTCTTCGTAAATCGTACGGTCCTGAATAACATTCTGTGCTGTACGATGCAATTCTACAATCTGACGAAAGCGGCTGTTCAGAAAATATATCTGCAGGTTGAACGACCAGCGTTTCATGTCTTCGTAAAAACTGGTCAGATACGGATTGGTGTCTACGTCCTCGTATTGGGGAGTGTATTTGTAATGTTTGGCCAGCAGCCCCGTGAGGGTGGTTTTTCCGCTGCCAATATTTCCGGCGATGGCTATGTGCATGGTGTGTGTTTTATTCAGGGTGCTAATTTCAGATTTTTATTTCAAAAAAGAAAATATTATTTCGATTTTCACTTTCGTTTACCGTTTTCGGAACAGGAATATTTTGTTTTCAGATAACACCACCATCCATGGCGTTGAAACGACAAAGCTGCTGATGTTTTTTATTCCGGTTTCCAATAATGCTGTCTCATGCAGTTTTGTATGATAAGCAGAAATGCTGTCATTGCGCAGCGAATACAAAATGTCGCCGTTAAACGACCAGCATTTTGCAGGCTCGCTGAACCGGAGTTGCATGTTGCCGAAAAGATCGAACAAACAGGCCGGACCACTGCGTTGGGCAATCAAAAGCCGCGAGTCCGATTCCATCATGACATCGGGTGAAAATTCCGCATCATTGACAACAAGGCTCAGATTGGTTTTTGATGTGGTGGACAGTTGTTCCGATATCCGCACCAATTCCATGTTTGATGAGGATAGTGTCCAGAAGGAATTGTCATACGATCCACAAAGCAATGCAATATCGCCGGTTTCGAGCGAAGTAAAGTCGATGGAATTTATTCTGGCCAATTGCGCATTGTAAATATCAGCAATCTGTAAGTCGCGGTTAAAGACAACTATTTTATATGGATTCGATGCATCAATCTGCCATTCGCTGCTTTTGGTCTTGCGGCCCGGAATCGACACCGGCGCGCCCGTTGTATCGTATTTAATCAACGAACCATTTTCCAACACCGCATACACTGCGCCTTTCGGATCAACCGAAAAAGCCACAGGGGTTTCAGCAAGTTGTATAACCTGCACCTGCTGCTGATCCTGAGCAAATGCGGTCAAAACCGGCCAAAGCAGAAGAATAATGATAACCGAAAAATGTTTCATAGAATGAATCAGTCAAAGTTAATAATTTTTTTTGATCATCCCTTTTTATACCTGTATGCATCAAAAGATATAATTTTCAAATGAATGCTTCATTCTACAAAGAATAGAGCGTGGTATAGATTCTACTTTTTTGAACACGGATTTACACGGGTTGGACGGATGAACACGGATATCGTGTGTGCAAAAGCCGCTATCAGCAACGCAACGCCGTTGTGTTGATTCATTTCAGCAAATTGAATTACGCAAAACTGACCAGTAACGCATTCCACGCATGGTGTCATCCTGAACTCGTTTCAGGATCAGCCATGCGTGGCTTCTCATCCACCTAAGATGCTGAAATGAATTCAGCATGACACGGTGGATGAGAAATTACGGCTTTTGCATTACGTGTTATTAAGCAATTATTTTACCTGCCCGTTGCAGGCTGATCCGTGTTCTATTAGTAGAAACTTTTCAAATACCTCCTGACAAATATAGCTGGTGTTATTACGGATCTTCAAATAATTCTTTTTTGGTGCATTGTTTTACTGCAGATATTGTTTTTTTTGTATTTTTGCACCCCGCGTTAACGACACCGGAAAAACGAAACACTTTCACTCTACGATTTCTGATTTCGTATTTTGCATTTCATATTTCGTATTTTGCATTTCGTCTTTCGTATTTTTTTGGTTTCTTGATTCACTTGCCCGAGTGGCGGAATAGGTAGACGCGCTGGTCTCAAAAACCTGTGAGCGCAAGCTCGTGCCGGTTCGATCCCGGCCTCGGGTACAAAGAGAGAACATTCATGGATGTTCTCTCTTTTT
>CAYSCE010000001.1:11595-40820 GCA_964429475.1 uncultured Bacteroidaceae bacterium
CGGCCTGTCTAACTGGCGTTAGCCAGGTAGATTCGATCCCGGCCTCGGGTACAAAGAGAGAACATTCATGGATGTTCTCTCTTTTTCATAAATGGGAAAGAGATATGTATTACGTATACGCAATAAAGAGTATTGAAAGGGAATGGATATACGTTGGGATTACAGATAATCCTGAACGTAGATTACATCAGCATAACTCGGGATTTAATACAAGTACAAAAGCATACAAACCCTTTGAAATGTTTTATATTGAGAGCGTTGATACGAGGGAAAATGCGCGGGCTCGGGAGAAAGAATTAAAGACAACACAAGGAAAACGTTTTTTACGAAAGTATTTGGCTGACACTCGTGCCGGCCTGTCTAACTGGCGTTAGCCAGGTAGATTCGATCCCGGCCTCGGGTACAAAAACAAACAAAAAAGCCCATGTTAATCAATTGATTGCATGGACTTTTTATTTCGCTGTGTAATCATTGCGTAATTTTTTTGAACTGGATTGTGTTATTGCGTAATTCACAGAGCTTTGTTGTCGAGACTTACAAAACCCTAGGAAACCAAGTAGACTAACCCTCGCAAACTCTCTGACAGCAATTGCTTATACACGCTGTTGTATCCTAGTTTATTTATGTTTTTCAGAAAGTCTTTTCTCAATTCTGAATATTAGTCCAAATACAAAATCAAAATATGGTTTTGATGCTTCATTTGCGAAAGTTTCCATATTTAGAGCCTGCAAAAACGGGATAACTTTTTGATTTAACCCAACCTCATTTATCTCGCCAGGGTTATTTAAATTACCTTGAAATGCTATTAATTCATCAGGTAAACCAGCTAGTGTTTTACCTGGGTCTGCATGAGAAAACCCATTCCTCATTAGTTCTCGTATTATATTAAAAAGAATTCTGTGTTCATCGTCAGTAATTATTTCGAATACTTTGCATTTATCAATAGAGTTGCCTAAATTAATTGAACCGTATTTTTTATTTGGACTTTCAAATACTAAATTCCATTTGTCAATAGGTATTGGATCAATTCCAACTTCATTTTTTATCAAAGCTAGTTTTAAAAGTCGTTCTAATAAATAGTTTGTCAATGTAATAGCTGCTCTATGAAACTCAAGTATTAAGCATTTGTTTATTTCAAAAATTAAAGTATCTAATTCGTTAAACATCTTCAATTTAAAATCAAAGTATTTAGATAATTCAGGATAGTTCTTATTCAAACTATCAATAAAGCTTTTCTCAAATATTTCTTTGTCCATGGTCTTGTTTTAAACGAGCATGCAACGTTTTTAGCATTACGATCGGGCGGGATTCGAAGTACAAAGTTTAAGTCTCTTCAAATTTTATTTAAAGCTCAAAACTTCAAGCTTTCCCGTCAGCCCGCCTGACGCAAAACCCTTGTAGCACCAGTTGTTCTACTCTCATCATTGTTTTAAAAATTCGTATTCGTAGATTTTTGGTGTTATTTTGTCTGCAAGTAAATCTAGTTTATCTCTCAAGTCGGTAATTAGTTTTGTGTAAGTTTCGTTGTCGCTTCGTGAGTTCATTCTTCCTTTGGCATTTCGCCCTTGAAAGTATTCACGTATGTCATACAAACTTGCGTTAATGTTAATATCTTTGTGTGCATGATAGTATTTCCAAAGTTCCTGTCCTGATTTGAAAACAGCTTTTGCTTGTTCTGAAAATTCTCTTTTTTTATTGTCGTAAATACCAATTTTAATTTTATCGTCAAACAAAACTCCGTCAGTTTCTTTTTCAGTTTTCAATTTTCCGTTTATGAAGTTTGTCATAAAGTTGCTTTCAAACTTTTCTTTTGCGTTCACTTCGCTTTCTGTAAAAGGTATCCAATTATTAATTCCAAAGCTTCTCGAAAAATTGTTGCTAAAAAGAGTATGAGCCAAACAATCATTTTGAAATTCTAAATCAGTTTTCCAATTGTCGTTTGGAAACAAAAACTGGTCTCTGTCATTCAACCAATTTGCTTCAATAATGTGGCGAACAGTGTAATAAATTGATGTTTCAATTAAATTGTCTTTTGTTGTTTGCCAATTATGATTCGAAGCAGGAACTTTCATAAATGGTTCGCCAAAACGCACTAATCTTTGGTTTTGAAAATCGCTCCCTACTCCAATTATAGTTGCAACTGATTCAGATTTGGTATTTCTAAAAGTTTTTACCCAATCGTTTATGAATTTTAGCTTGTCATAAGCCCAAATATTTTTTATACCTATAAATGTTTGGTTTTTATCGTAGATGTCAGCTTCAATGTGTTCAAAAACTTCTTTTTTGTTTGTATTCCAAATGAAAAATCCGATTGGGAATTGCCCTTTTACATTGTCGAACGTGTCTGCTGGAGTCAAAAATAATTTTTCGAGCTTCGCTCGAAAAAATGCCCGGAAATCCGAGAACATTGGTGCTTGCAAATTTTTCAAAGTTGAAAAATTTGCAAGCACCACTTGAGGTATTTCGCAATAAATTCGAGTTAAGAACTGCACATACATTTCTCGTTTTGTGTAGCCCATTAAGTCGGAATACTTTTTATGGATTTGAGAAACTGCTACACCTGTTCGACCAACACCTCGTCTGTTGTCAGCCTCTGCGTATGGCGGATTAATGTATATTATGAGCTTTTTACGTTTCTGCTCATCATTTATAATGTCTTGTAATCCTTGAGGAAGTAAGGTAAAATCATCATTCAAAAAGTCAAATTGAAAAACGTGAGTATCAAGCAAGTTTGCACCGTGTTTAATACGTTCGTGAATTACTTGAACGTCTGCTTGGTCAAGCGTTGAAGCCCAAATATTGTATTTGTTGGTTAAGCCTGCAAGAAGATTGCCTGTGCCGCAGGCACAGTCCCAGATGTAATATTCTTCTTGCCAATCTTCTCCCAAGTAGTCAGACAGATATTTTTGTGAAAGTTCAACCCAAATTCTTGGCGTAAAAAATGCTCCTTTTCGTTCTCTGATGTCCTGAGGAACAAGCAAGTCTCTACGCTCAATTATGTATTCTTGAAATTCCTTGATTGGTGGACGTTTGTATCGTTTCCAAAAATGCTGATAAGTTTCCTTCACTTTAATATTGATGGTTGCATCAAACATTTGCTTGATGTTCTCTTTTGCAATTTTGTAGCCTTGATTTTGGAAAATCACAAACAAGTTATCGCGAATGGTTGCATCATCTACAATCTGTAGTGTATCTCTGTCGTCCACAAATAAATCAGCCAAATAAAAGTCACTGTCTAAAATATTTGCCTTCTTAAGGTCGTCCCAATTTACGTCGATGATAGGTTTCACAATGTCAAGCCATCGCAGGTAAATAGGAATGAAATTGTTTTTGTCAATTTTTATTTTGCTGACTTCTGTTGCTTTTGCAATATTGTTGGAAATAAAAAATTTGAGTTCTTTTTCGTCTTGTATATAATCATAAACGTAAGTGTTTTGAATTAGCGTTTTCTCAATACGCTCTGCAATTAGCTTAAACTCTTTTGTTTCGTGGTTACTTGGCGTTACATTCCAATTGAAGTCATTGAGGTAAAAAATGTCCTGAACACTTATGTAAGGAATAAAAGCAATTTTTTTAAAATCAAACGCACCCAAAAACGCTGGTGGCAAAGTTTTGTCAAATGTTCGTGCTTTTCCAATTGTCAAAATGAGTTGTACAAACATTGTCGGCACGTCATAATTGCCCGTCTTTGCTTCTGCCCAAAGTAGTGGAGTTCGTCCGAATATATCGGCTTGCTTAGGGAAAACTGAAAAGTCAATATTGCCAATTATTTCTGTGGTGTCAAATGATTTAAACCAGTCCGCACCGACCTTGTTTTTTAGTTCTTCTTCTCTTATGTTTTTATACTTCATATGTAGTTTTAGTTAGTTTGTTAAAGTGCTGTTCTACAATTGCCACCTTCATGTGTTATGGTGCTTTATTCATTTTTTGTTTTCCGTTGTTAATTTCTCTAATATTTTGTTCTCAATATCTAATTCAATATTAGCAAGTTTAAGTTTTAGTTTGTAATCATCATCCGAATAAGGCTCTTTATATATCTTATCAAACCCTGTTATAATAAAGTTTAAAATACTATCAATATGTTCGGGAGTTTGAAAACTCTTAGTTGATAATAGCAATTCAATATGAGACTTTATTGACACTGCTAATGTTGTCTTAAAGCTATATTTGTCATGTAGTTTCTTAGTCTTTTCATGTTGACTTGCACAAAAGAACAAATAATACACAACAGGTGAGAAAATCAGGAATCGAACATAGAAATTCAAATCAAAATTATGCCCTTTTATATCCCAATTATACAAGTATAGTTGAAAGACAAATAGTCCTAAAAGGCTTATGAATAAGGATACAGTAGTAATAAAAAGTCTTTTTCCCCATTTTACAACTTCAGTTTTTAAATAATTTCGTCTATTCTCAAATTCACCACTCAATCCAGTTTCTGCTGCAATCTCATAAATTTCCTGAATCCTAAGAAGTAATTTATCTGATTCCTCCTTTTTAATTTGTATTTCAGAATAGTCTGAGGTTGAAAGCTCTTTAAATTGAGATATAATTTCATTATCCTTTTTAGATTCTGAGAGAAGTCGCTTAATTTCATTGTATGAGATTTTTACACTCTTCTCTGTTTCCGAAACAATTCTATAAATTTCTTCAATTTTAGGTTTCTTATCTACAATGAAATCATAAATCTTTTGAGAGGAAGTTTCTAATCCTTTTAAGTTTTGTGTTATTCTTCGATATTCAGTTACATGTTTATTTATCTCATCATAGAGTTTAGATACTGTTTGAGATGTTTTCTCAATTTCTTTGTATTGATTATTTGTTTTTTCTATCCTATTAGCAAAACCACTGTCTGGATTATCTATTTTCTTTATTAATGGTAAATACTTCTTTTCAAAGAAATTGTTAATGTTGTTAAACTGAGAGCTAATTTCAATTTTCTTTTTATTTAAATCAGCCAGTATTTGTTCGGATGTAGCTTTTATCTTAGAGAGCGAACTTTCTATCTTTTTATTATTATTTGTAGATGATTGAATAGCCTTAAATAGCAAGTCACAATTATCTTTAATTTGAAGAATCTTTTCATGTTTTTTATTAACATCTTCAAATGTTCTATCTAATTGTTTCTTTTTAGAAATCAAATCATCATCTTTCATAATACGTTGATTTATAATGTGCCAAAACTCGTTAATAAATACCCCCCCACCCCCTCAAAAAGTGCATATACCCATCCAAACCGGAGTGTATTGTACACTTTTTGTCATTTTTCAGGTGTATTTATATCAAAAGTATAACATTTTTTCAAACCAACAAAAACAATTACTCCAGATTTCGTCGGGGTGAAATTTTGTAACAAACAGTTTGATTACGTCAGCCAAATTGGCTTCACACAACGCTATGCGCGGGTGTTTGATGATCTGATCATAAGACAAAAGGAAAAATTATTCAAAAAATGAATCCGGGTAGGAATCTGGGTGTATTAGCCAGCAATGTCTATTTTTCTATATTTGTCTTCGAAATCCCCCCGACATGAAAAGACTTTTTTTGCTGCTGTTTTTATTGCCAATCGCGCTCTGTGCGCAGAAAGAGACAAAGCACACCTTTGCACTCGATTCGGTTCATTTTTTACTCGATGGAAAACCGTTTCAGATTATTTCAGGCGAAATGCATTATGCGCGTATTCCCTCCGAATACTGGCGTCACCGCATGCAAATGGCCAAAGCAATGGGTTGTAACACTATAGCCACCTACGTTTTCTGGAATTACCACGAAACAAAACCAGGTGTATTTGATTTCACTACGGATAACCGCAACCTTGCGCAGTTTCTGCAAATAGCCAAAGAAGAAGGTTTGTGGGTGTTGCTGCGTCCGGGCCCGTATGTGTGCGCCGAATGGGATCTGGGCGGCATTCCGCCGTACCTGCTCAGTATTCCCGATATAAAACTGCGCTGCATGGACGGGCGCTATATAGCTGCTGTTGTACGTTATGTAGAACATTTATCAGCGGTTGTAAAACCATTCCTGATAACCAATGGCGGCCCGGTGCTGATGGTGCAGGTTGAAAATGAATATGGCAGTTATGGCAACGACCGCACCTATATGAAAGTACTGAAAGGCGCATGGGAAGCCAATGGTATTGATGTGCCTTTTTATACATCCGATGGCGCAACAACCTATATGCTCGAAGCAGGAACATTGCCGGGTTGCGCTGTAGGCCTCGATCCATGCGGCAATCAGGGCGATTACGATCTTGCCCGAAAAATGAATCCGGGTGTGCCTGTGTTTGGTAGCGAAATTTATCCGGGCTGGCTGACACACTGGGGCGAGCAATGGCAACGTCCCGACACGGCTGATGTGATGCAGCAGGTACGCTTTCTGCTGGACAATAAAATTTCATTCAACCTGTATGTGTTGCATGGTGGTACCAACTTCGGATTCACAGCCGGAGCCAATTCCGGAGGTAATGGTTATCAACCCGATGTCACCAGCTACGATTACGATGCGCCAATCAATGAGCAGGGGCAGGCAACAGCGAAATACTACGCTTTGCAAAAAGAAATTCTGAAATACAAATCCAAAAAGGAAAAACGTTTTCAAATGCCCGATCCGATACCGGTGATGGACATTCCGGAAATTGAAATGGACACCTATGCATCACTGTGGAAGTCGCTTCCGGAGCCATTGACCATGGTACAGCCACAGCCATTCGAAGCCTTTGATTTGTATTACGGATTTGCCGTGTATCAGACCACACTGATTGGTCATAAGTCGGGAAACCTCATGATTACTGACCTGCATGATTTTGCTACCGTTTTTCTCGATGGAAAATTTATTGGTACAATTGATCGTAGCAAAGGCGAAAACTCCATTCAACTTCCGGTATCAGGCAACAAAAATCCGGTTCTGCAAATATTAGTGGAGGGTATGGGTCGCATCAATTTTGCACAACAGCTCATCGACCGAAAGGGAATTACAGAGCGGGTTTCGCTGAATGGCATGACCTTGATGAACTGGCAGGTATATCCGTTGCCGATGGGCCTGTCGTTTGTTCAGTCGTTGCAGAAATCATCTTCAGAAGAGCGACCCGGCGTTTTCTTCAAAGGAACTTTTTCGTTGGAGAAAACAGCGGACACCTATTTCGATTTGTCGCAATATACCAAAGGTGTGATCTGGATTAACGGACACAACCTGGGTCGTTACTGGAATGCAGGACCGCAGCATAGCTTGTACTGTCCGGCTTCGTGGCTGAAACAAGGAAAAAACGAAGTAATTATTTTTGATCTGATTCAGACCGATCCAAAACCCATCAAAGGTGTGAAAACACTGGAATAAATTATTTTGCTCTGAATCGGTCATCGCCGAAGGTGAAGGCCGATTCTACTTGTCCGCCCATCAAGTCACGACAGTGACTGAGGCAGGCGGGTTCGCGATAATCAGACCTGCTGAGGGTTTTTTTTCGCGTTCATTCGTGTAATTCGCGGATAAAATAGAAAAATACACAGGAGGTTCTCTTGGCGATTCCGGTTTTGTTGCCTAATCAAACAAAATCAGCAACTGATTATCGTCTTTCTTTTTCTTTTCCTTTTTCGGAACTTTTATTTTGGTCGTTTCAGGCGCATCGGGAATTACCGGAGACTCAGTAATGACCGGCGTTTCGGGCATTTGTGGAATGTATGGACTTTCAACAGGATTTACCTCACCGGTTGATTCAGAATCTTCTGTATGTGGCTCTGCAACTACGTTTTTAACAGGTGTGTCGTCTTCCAGCTCGTAATGAGGGACAATAATCAAATCGTCACGAACATCGCCCGGATCAACAATCATGGCTTTAATACGTTCGCGGATCAATGATTCCTTTTTTGATTTTTTCGAATCAGAATCCGGCTTTTTACCAACAGCTTTTTTAGCTGCTGTTGATTTTTTAGCATCGTTTTTAGCCGGCACTTTCGCCTTCGCAGTTGCTTTCTTAGTCGTTTCTTTTTTATCCGGTTTTTTTGTCGTAGCCATATCTGTGTAATTTTCAGCATTCAAAATTACAAAAAATTTTGGGAGGTGGGAAATGTGCAAGCGAATACCTCTGAAATAAAAAGAGTTAAGTCAGAGCAGATTATTAATACTGAAAATTGTTGTGGCAGTTTTATTCTTTTACAATTCTGAAACAATCTGTTGATCCTTGAGCTTCTACCAGGATAATGAAAACTCCAGCCTGAAACTTTTCGAGATCAACGAGATAAGGTGTGACTGTGTTTTCGCAATGATATTTTGCAATGACTCTTCCGGCAAGATCACAAAGAAAAATATCGGCTGGATTTTCAGATGAACCAACGATGAATACGCTGTTTTGTGCCGGGTTTGGATAAACCAGTATTCCCGTTGCGTCTCTGTTGCATTGAACCGCAACCGGTCCGAAATATTCATATTTTCCGTCGAAATCAATTTGCTTGAGACGATAGTAAGAAATTCCGGTCATGGGTTCATTATCCTCGAATGAATAATGTTTGATTTCATTGGAATTGCTCGACCCATCTACATTGCCGATTGCAAGCCAGTCTTCGGTGTTAATGCTTTTTTCAACGGTGAAATAATCATTGTTGGTTTCTGATGCGGTAGCCCATGAGAGTGTAACCGTTGTTTCGTTGCATACAGCCGAAAGTCCGACTAATT
This sequence comes from uncultured Bacteroidaceae bacterium, assembly GCA_964429475.1. Classification (GTDB taxonomy): domain Bacteria; phylum Bacteroidota; class Bacteroidia; order Bacteroidales; family DTU049; genus GWF2-43-63. The sequence goes on from CAYSCE010000001.1 coordinate 20,260, forward strand.
CTACAGGAAGATTAAAGCTGGTTGGAACATAATTGCTGTTTACACCACAATAAAGGTCTCCATTATTAGTACCAACATGATATGACATTGCTTTGATTCTCCAGTAATAGGTCAATCCTGTAATTAATCCGGTGACATTGTATGAACAAGATGACGCTCCGTTTGTAATACAAGATGTAACATCTACAGGATAACCAGAAACGAATGTAGCAAATGTTGGGTCAGTAGATACTTCAAGACGATGAAGTATTCCAAGTCCGCCACCGGCACAGACGGTTGTAGATGATGTCCAGTTGGCGGTGAAACTTGTTGGGGTGACATTTGTTGTTGATAGATTCGTTGGATCAGCAACAGATTCCGGTCCATGAACGATTTTCAACCAAGGTGTTTCGGAGCCGGCTTTCACACCAAGCGAAGCACTCCAAAGGCAGCCTCTGACATATCTTACACCACTTGCCGGACTACAATATGTTGTTCCTGCCCATGTAAACCATGCGTCTGTGACGCCACCATCACTTGAAGTCTGGAATCTTCTGCTATAACTACCACTGGATAAAGGAATGTTGGTTTCGAGACAAATACTGGATCCGTGACATAAATAGATTGTTGAATTTGAAGGAGGGCTTAAATTCAATATTCCGGTATAACCTGATCCGGTAATGGCAGTAATCCAATATGATTCAATTGGAATAACAGCTGCTGTATAGGTTACCAGGATGTCATCTAAATAAAATTCATAGAAAGTGCTCGAGGATTTTTCTTCAAATTTAATATTAATTGTTTGCCCGGCAAATGAGCTTAAGTCTATGGTGTAAGAGCTGCAAGTTGAAGCTTGAGGTAAAGTGTAAGTCTGTGAAGATGTTCCAGTAACGGTGACTTGAGGGTTTGAAAAACTTCGGTTGTATAAATATTTAAAAGATAATTCTGCAGTGTTTCCAGCTGGGATCGTCATATTTGTTGTGGTGCAAGAGCCATACGGTCCGCTTGAAGGAATACTAACCCACCCTTGTCCAGAACTACAAGTTGAGGATGTTGTTGTGTACGTGATATTGGGATTTGCAGCAGTCCACTTTCCCATTGCTGTTAAGCTTGCACTAGGAGTGGTTCCAAAGTTACAAGTATACAACGTCGTCTGCCCCAAAGAAAACAACGGCAAACACATCAACAGTAAAAAAACTTTTTTCATACCTGCCCCCCGTATGGTTTTATTTCCAGCAAATATAAACAACTTTTCCGCATATTTCACTGTTTGGCAGCGAAATAGCAAAAAAACTTTCAAGGGGCGGTTTTAATCGCTAAAACAGCTTGATAATGTCGTTCAGATTGGCCCAGACAATGAGCGCCATCAAAATGGCAAAACCGATGTATTGTGCAATTTCAAGAACCTTTTCCGAAGGTTTGCGGCCGGTGATCATTTCAATCAGAACAAACATCACGTGGCCGCCATCCAGTGCAGGAATAGGTAAAATATTCAATACCGCCAGCATCAGCGATAAAAATGCGGTCAGGTTCCAGAAGGCCTGCCAGTCCCATTCTCCGGGAAAAATTTTCCCCATGGTAATGAACCCGCCAACATTTTCGTATGCCCGAACGTCTTTATTGAACATCAGTTTCAGCTGTTTCCAATACTCCGAAATTTTTGTACCGGCCTTGCTGATACCAGCGGGAATGGCTTCGAAAAACGAATACGTGCGTGTTCCAACACCAAAAAACTTCGTCATGTCCGAAACAGGAACTACTTCAATAAGCCCTTTGTCACTGACTTTCACTTTGTAGTTCACCGTGTCTTTTCCACGCATGGCTGTCAGTGCAATCTGTTTGTTTTTATTGGCACCGGCCACTTTTTTAAATTCATCATGAAACTCAATGGGCTGGCCATTGACCGCAATAATGCGGTCGCCCGGTTTCATGCCGGCATTTTCATTCAGTGTTCCTTCACCAACCTGATCAATAATCATCGGAATACGGGGCAGAATCAGGTCTGCACGCTCCGACTCAATCAGTTTTTTTACAAAATCGGATGGGACATTCAATACTTTTACCGAATCATTTCGCTCAATGGTAATGCTGGTGGCGTTTTCGAGCAATATGGTCGGAACAATATCGAAGAAATCTTCAATAACAATATCGTCTACTTTAAGTACTTTATCGCCATTGCGCAATCCAATTTCCTGAGCCAGTGTGTCAACGGCGATCCCATTTTTTACTTCGCTGTTTGGCAAAAATTTCTCACCCCAGATGGTCAGTGTCATGGTGTAAATAACCATGGCAAGTAATACGTTCATCACAACACCGGCCACCATGATAATGAATCGCTGCCACGCTTTTTTACTGCGGAATTCGTGCGGTTGCGGCGGTTGTTTCATCTGTTCTTTGTCCATCGACTCGTCAATCATTCCCGAAATTTTCACATAGCCACCCAGTGGCAACCAGCCAATACCATACTCGGTTTCGCCACGTTTGAATTTCAGCAGCGAAAACCAGGGATCAAAAAACAGATAGAATTTTTCAACCCGGGTTTTGAACATTTTTGCAGTGATGAAATGTCCGAATTCATGCAGAATGACAAGAATGGATAAACTGAAAATGAGTTGAGAGATTTTGATGAAAATTTCCATATTACAGATGATTCAGGGATTGACAATACGTACGTGTTTCTATGTCAAGGCGAATATAATCTTCGATTGACAGGGGTTTTGTATGTGCCATGTTTTTCATGGCCATTTCCGACATGTTTTGCATACCGCTAAATGAAATCTGATTATTCAGAAACTTATGTACAGCAATTTCATTCGAGGCATTGAGTACGCAGGGCATGCCTCCTCCGGCTTCCAGAGCCTCGTAGGCCATGGACAGATGCCGGAAGGTTTTGGTATCGGTTTTTTCGAATGTGAGCGATTGAATTCCTTCGATGCCCGATGTTTGAAATGGTGCGGCAATGCGTTCGGGCCAGGTGAGCGCATATAATATCGGCAGCCGCATGTCGGGCCGGCTCATTTGCGCTTTCACCGATCCGTCAACATATTGAACCATGGAATGAATGATGGATTGCGGGTGCGTAATCACATCAATTTTTGATGCAGGAATATTAAATAACCAACGAGCTTCGATCACCTCAAAACCTTTATTCATCATGGTTGCAGAGTCGATGGTGATTTTATTTCCCATGCTCCACACCGGATGTGCCAGCGCTTCCTGTACAGTTACATTCTTCAGCTGTTCAGCGCTGTATCCACGGAAAGGCCCGCCCGATGCGGTAAGTATGATTTTTTCAACCGTTGAAGTGTCTTCGCCCTGCAGGCATTGCATGATGGCAGAATGCTCGCTGTCGATGGGAATTATCGGTGCTTTGTTTTCAATGGCCAAGCGTGTAATCAGCTCTCCGGCTACAACAAGCACTTCCTTATTGGCTAATGCTAGTTTTTTTCCGGCTTTCAGTGTTGCGTAAGCCGGCTCCAGACCTGCGATTCCAACCAATGCAAGCACAACAGTATCCACGGAGTCAAGTGTGCAGACTTCTGCAATCGAAGAACTGCCGCAGAAAACTTTAATATCGGTATTTTTCAGCGCTTCAGAAACCTGGTTGTATTTGCTTTCATCTCCAATGACGACGATGTTGGGATTAAATTCAAGTGCCTGTTGTATCAGTACATCCGCCTGTTTACCGGCAGTCAGTATTTCTGCAGAAAACCGCTCGGGGAAACGTCTGCACACGTCAAGTGTCTGCAATCCGATTGAGCCTGTTGAACCCAGTATAGCCAGTTTCTGCATCATTATAAGGAAATATAATTTTCAGGATTAACGGGTTGCAGATCAATCCAGAGTTCAAAATGCAAATGAGGCCCGGTTGTGTTTTCGCCCGAATTGCCAATAATAGCAATCGGATCGCCGGCTTTTATGGTTTGGCCTTGTTTTACCGAGACTGACAAATTATGCATATACACCGAAACCACTTTTCCCGGATGCAGAATAATAATAGTGTTTCCTCCCGATAAAGTCCAGTCGGCAAAAACCACCATCCCATCACCAACGCTGCTGATGATGCTGCCTTTGGGTGCACCGAAATCGATGGCAAAATGTTTTGCAGTGGTTGAATAACGCTTGATGATTTGTCCTTTCACAGGTGGTAGAAAATACAGACCAGTGGCGTCGCTGTTAGCGGTAATGCCACCATGGGGCTCGCCGCTTGCATACGATGCACGGCTTTCGGTAATCAGGGTTGAATCGGCACTGCTGAGAACACCAATCAGATTGTCGAAATAGACCTGACGGGCGGACAACTCTTTTTCCAGACTGTCTGTTTTCAACGATAGTTTATAGACCATCTGGCGGTCTTCAACACTGCCGTAGCCGGGGATATACTCACGCAGAGGCGTGAAAGCAATCAGAAAAACGGTGCCGATAATCAATACCAGTGTGACAATGGTAATAACCACAAAAACGTTTAGCCGCGACAGCTTCAGAGAGAATTTTTCCTCAAAAGTGCTGTCGTTCATTATCACAAGCCGGTACGGAATCCGTAACTTATGCAGTAATCGCTTAAACGCGGTGTCTTTTTTCATGAACCCTTAATAGAAAGAGGTGCAAATATCGGTAAAATTTTTCAGTTGCCGACTTCTATGACAGGGATAAGGAATTTAAATTTGGAAAAAGTCCGGGAATCGCTGTTGCACATAGTACCGCTGAGTTTGATACAGCGTACCACAGAGGAATTACTTCAAAAGCCGAATTTTCAAAACACAACTGCGTAATGTTCAATCAATGGCAGCAAATTGATTAAGGCTTTTGCCTGATTAAATCCGCTCTGTGTCACTCAGTGTGTACTACTGGCAACTCTGTGAAATTATAACTCACGTACTTTGCTTTTAGAATGCGGCGTGGCATTATGCCTTCGTTTCTTCGCTGCCGTCCGACATTTCTTTCAGCTTCGATAAAACGGTGTTGATCTCGGTTTCGGTGTTCAGCAAACGCTTACGGCAGAATTGTATCAGCTCGGCAGCCCGTTTTACTTTTACAATCAGCTCGTCGGGATCCGGGGTGTCGTTTTCAATGGCATTCACAATGTCTTCCAGTTCAGCCATGGCTTCGGAATACTTTGGTTCACTCATATTTTATCTTTTTTGTTTTTCTGAACAATTGATTTTACGCGGCCTTCAGAGAGTATGGTTTCTATTTCGCTGCCTTCTTTCAATGCTTTGCTGCTTTTTACAATCTTTCCGTCCTGCAAAGTGATTGAATATCCGCGACGCAGAATATTTTGCGGATCAAGCATGTTGACTTTGCTTTCAAGAATGTCGAGTGCCGATTTTTCGCTGCGTATAATGGTTTGAAAATGCTGACTGAGTGCGGTGCTTAGCGTGTCGGTTTTGTGCTTCTGCATCAGAAAAATGCGCTGCGAAATGTTGCGGATATCTGCGCCCGTATTTTCAAGACTTGCCGTAGCGGAAACGATTTTCTGAAACGATTTTTGCTGAATGATATTACCGGCCTGTGTCAGAAAATCTTTTTGCTGCTGAAATTCATTTCTGGCGATTTCAGAAACAGTTTGTGCCATTTCCTGCAAAAATTGCTCCTGTTCGGCTAAAGTCATCAGGGCCTGCGCGCTCAGCTGCGATGCGATGTCCTGCAGCCTTACCAGCTGCTCCGAAAATTTTCCGATGATAAAATAAGCCACATCCGTCGGTGTTATTTTGTTGGTATGCGCAACCATCTCAGTCACTGTTTCGTTGGTGGAGTGCCCGATTCCGGTAATCACCGGCAGCGGACATTCGCACACAGCGCGGGCAAGTTCGTAATTGTCGTAACAGTCCATGCCGGTGTCATCGCCACCGCCTCGGATGATCAGAATGGCATCGAAATCGGCGCTTCGTTTTCCCAGCTGCTGAATTCGGGCACCAATGGTTTCGGCTCCGCGAGCGCCTTGCAGCACTGCCGTGAATAAAGTCATCTTTATTTTAAACGATGCCCCGGCAGAAAAAATAATATTCTTGAGATCGTGCAATCCGCGACTGGTTGCGGCACTGATGATGGCCAGCCGACCGGGAATTTCGGCAAGGGGTACTTGTTTGTTTAAGTAAAACAGGTTTTCTGCTTTTAATTTTTCAATGGTCTTTTTGCGTTCCAGCGCCATTTGCCCGAGCGTGTACTGTGCATCAATATCCATGATGCGGAGACGCATACCGTATTGCTCATGAAAGCGTATTTCGGCCCGGAATAAAATCTCAATTCCATCGGTAAGCTGTTTGCCCGTTACCTGACGGAAGTTGGTTGCAATCCGCTGCAGATCTTCGGCCCAGATCATCGACTGGCATTTTGCCGTTATTTTACCATTGACTTTCTCAACCAATTCCGGAAACGCATGTCCCGATGCCGAATAATGATTGAGTTTAAGCATATCGGCTTTAATCCACATGGGTAACGGAAACTCACGTGCAACCACCACCCGCACCTGCGATAGAACTTCGCTCAGTGTAAGAAATTGGCTCGTATTTCCACTTATTGCCATGCCTTGATTTTTGTTGTAAAGATAGGAAATTCGGAGTTCATAAAGTTCATAAAGTTTTAAAGTAGAAAGATGCTGTGATAAACTTTACAAACTTTAAACTTGATAACTTGATAACCTGATGGCTCGGGAAGTGTTGTGCCGTAAGCTCCAACGGCACCTTTATAAACTTTATAAACTTTCAACTTTTTACTTGTGAATAGTTGTGCGTTGTGCCTCACACATCCGTAAAATCCTGATTCCTTCGGCGCGGCTCAAATCCCGAATCGCTGATGAGCTGCAGCATTTCGTCTGCATTCATGCGGTACGAAGCACCAGCCGATGACACCACATTTTCTTCAATCATGATGCTGCCCAAATCGTTGGCGCCCGCATACAAACACATGGCAGCAGTGATTTTTCCAACCGTCAGCCACGAAGCCTGTATGTTTGAAATGTTGTTTAATATCAGTCTGGCTGTGGCAATCAGACGTATGTATTCAACCGGCGTGACACTTTTGCTTACCAATCCTGCTTTTTCCAATGCCGTGTCTTTTCCGTAAAAAGGCCATGGAATAAACGACAGAAATCCGGGTACATCTGCTGGTTTTTCATGTTGCAGCGATCGAATACGTATCATATGATCAATGCGCTCTTCCATGGTTTCAACATGACCAAACATCATCGTGGCCGATGTAACCAGTCCGATTTTGTGTGCAGCCCGCATCACTTCAAGCCAGCTGTTGGTGCTGATTTTAGAAGGTGAAACAATTTTCCTGACACGATCGCAAAGTATTTCGGCACCGGCGCCTGGCAGACTGTCGAGACCTGCATTTATCAGTGTTTGCAAAACATCATGGTGCGACATTTTTTCGGTGCGCGCCATAAAATCCACTTCTGCAGGACTTAATGCATGTAATTTTAATTCCGGAAATTCCGATTTCATCCAGCGAAACAGGTCGCAATGGAAATTCAGATCCAGCGCCGGATTCAGTCCTCCCTGAAGCAGCAGTTGATTGCCGCCGAGTGCAAACAGTTCGCTGATTTTTTTGCGGTATTCTTCGCGTTTTGTGACATAAGCCGATGCACTGTTTTTTGAACAGCTGAAGTTGCAAAAACGGCATCCGGTGATGCATACATTAGATATGTTGACGTTGCGGTCAATGATCCAGGACACTTTATTTTCGGAATGAAGCTTCATACGCATGGCATGTGCAGCCGAAATCAGTTGTGGCAATGGCGCATTCTGATATACAAACAAAGATTCCTCCGGTGATAATTCTTCATCGTGAAGCGGCTTTGCAAGTAATATGTCAATGTCGGTTTTCATTATTGTTATTTCCACCAGTTAGCGGGTATAAAGGAATAACTGGCTGTGAATTGTGCAAACATATTGTGCAGCGAATAGTCGATTTTTTTGTATTCATCAATAAAAACAGATTCCATTCCGAATGAAATACGCATATTGATATTGATGCGATCGCTTGCGTGAAAAGTTGTTCCAATCAGCGCTCCGTAATCGTAGCTGCGTGTGTTTTCGGCAAAATCGAGCACCTCTTCGCGCAGCGCCGGATCATATCCGACATATCCGACAGCAGTGGCGTGAGTTTCGGTTTGTGCAAGCCATCCGTAATATCCACCGGCCATCACCGACCATTTCGACTGTCCGATTTTATATGAAAGCAGCAGCGGAAATTCAAGATAGTAGTTGTCAAATGCGCCTTCAGCGGTGCCATTGAAGAAAGTTTCAACATCGAGCCAAATGTCGGGATACAGCGGATGCTGCATGTGATCGGTGTAGGGCATACTGTCGAGCGGCGTTGTAAATTGCGCGCCTTTACGGTTGTACAGTATTTCTGCCTGTATGTTGAATTTTTCCGACAATTTATAATTGACAAAAACGCCCAGATTATGACAGGCCAGCGGTGTGCCTTTGGCTCCTTTGGGAATATTCCCAATTGGCAGCGGGGCACCCACATTGAATCCCAGTTTGGGACCAATGGTCAGATTCTGCGCAAATGAAAAATGCACTAATCCGTAAAAACAAAATATGGTCAGAAATACCCGCATTATTTTATCAGTTTTCCTCTGTACGTTTTCTTTCCTTCAGTAATGTGGTATATGTAAACACCATTTGCAAGACTTTGATTGGAAGCGGAAAACAATTCATCGGATGCTGTTGCTGAAAGGATGATTCTTCCGGATGTATCAAAAAGCTGAATGTTTCTTTCTGAAATTGTTCTGAATCTGAAATTCCAGAAATCGCCGTCGGCCCAGGCGTGGTCGAATGAATTTTCTTCGGCGTAGCCAACCGGATAAACCAGCTCCACATCATCAATCAGAAGCGTGCTTCCAATGCCGCCTTCAAACAGATCGCCATATTTACTCGATGCAAAAACAATGGCAATGGTGTCGGGCGTTTGTGATGAAACATAATTGAAATCGAGCTCGAACAATGTGTAAGCGCTAACAGAAGCAGCAGAGTACATTTCTGCGCGGGCAATTTCAACTCTCTGCGCGCCGTCCCAATACGAAAGGATGGCATAAATGGCGCATGTGTCGGGCACGGTAGCAGTTCCGTTGTTGTAATTTGCCGGCGTGTATTTGTAATATCCTTTAATTGATTCTGGTTTGTCTGTAAACGGAATACCGCGCAGTGCCTGCGAACTAAAGCCATCAGCAATAAATTTACCGGTGAAAAGATTCCCTGCAGCCGGAACACTAAAAATACTTTTTGTTTCAAGATGTGCTGCGTAACTACCGCCATGACAGTCGGTCGTACGCTCACAGCAAAAATCGTTTACAATGGTTGTTGCAGCATTTGAACTGGCCCATACATTGGTGGGCAGATTTTCCCAATAATAATTATTTGGGAACATAATGTTGTAATAGTTCTGATTCCAGTTTTCAAAGTTCAGTCCATCTACCTGTGAACCTTGTGCCAGTGCAGGTTTGCCAAAGCAAATGATACCGGCAAAAAAAAGTAATGTGTAGAATATTCTCATCAGAATGTTTTTGCGAAAATAACAACAATCGTTGAAATGATCTTCAGAATAAGAAATAATTACAAAATATATGTCTGTTTTTTGATGTAATTACTCTTCTTTTTTGCACAGATAAAGGGTCACATGCAGGTTTATAACCATATAAGTAAGAAATGCCAGAAATCCGGCAAGAAATGAATTGATAAAATCATACGGAACCGTCTTTGGGCCTGAGACCAGGAAAGCGAATATGGTTGAAAATAACACGGATAATATAAACAACAAACTTAATCCGATTAATATTTGCTTTTTTGTGTTGAAAGTGAATTTGCAAAATGCAGGAACGACTATAAAAACCTGAAAAATAAAAGCTATCAGAAAACATACAGGCGCATAATACATGATGAAATATTTGTATTCAGGTGTCAAAACACTGAACTTACCGGCAAACAAAACAATGGTCAGCAAAACAAGTATTTCGACAAAAACCCCCGAAATAACAGGAAATACTACCATGACAATCTTCTCACTCATGACTCCGGTTCAAATTTTAATTGTACTCAATTCTACTGCAAAATAAGTAAATTTTCTTTTGATTATTAAATTGATTTTTGATTCTGTATAATCAATTTTGGTTTATTGCTCTTGTAAAAGCATGGTGTGATGAACAGGATAAATTAGTATTTTTGTAAAAAAAAGAATGGAAACAAAGATAGGTTTTTACAAACGACGTATTGTTGTCGGCACCAATGTTTATCTCACCGATGCAGTTGAAAGCCTCCCTGCAACCTTGTTTTCGAAGGATGAACGTGCGTATATCAAAGCTCGGGTGCGCAAGGACAAGGCAAAAATTGTTTTTTTCAATCGTTTGCCAAATCTGGATATTGTGGCTTTTATACCTGATAAAATCAAACAGGAAGCCGATCTCGAGAAACTACGCCGCCTGGGTAATGATGTTCTGAAAATTACCAATAAAGAAAAAACCGAAGAAATTTCACTCGATGTTTTCCTCGACGAGCCATCACTGGCGCAGTATTTTCTCGAAGGTATGCTGCTTGGTAATTATGAATTCCGTCAATATAAAACCGACCTTGAACCAAAGAAACACTTGCGCTCAGTACTTATCCGGCAGACGCTTGTTGAACACGTTCATATTTTTGAACTGATGCGGATTCAAAAAGCGGTTTCATTTGCCCGGGATCTTGTAAACGAGATTCCATCAGAACTTACGGCTCTAACGTTTCCAAAACGGGTGGCCGGATTTCTGAAAGATGTTCCTGTAAAAGTTGAAGTGCTTTCCAAACAAAAAATTGCTGCACTTAAAATGGGCGGACTGCTGGGTGTCAATCGCGGAAGTGTGGATGAGCCTACGTTTACGATTATGGAATACAAGCCAAAGAAGTGTTTCAATAAAAAACCATATGTGCTCGTTGGTAAAGGAATCATGTACGATACAGGTGGATTGAATCTGAAACCCGGATCATCGATGGCCGACATGAAATGCGATATGTCGGGAGGTGCAGCAGTGGCGGCTACCATGTATCTGATTGCTGAAGCTCAACTTCCGGTGCATGTGGTGGGACTGGTTCCTGCAACCGACAATCGTCCCGGTGGCAATGCCTATGCGCCCGGCGATGTGTTGACCATGATGAATGGTAAGACCGTCGAAGTACAGAACACCGATGCCGAAGGCCGACTCATTCTGGCCGATGCTCTTGCTTATGCACAGAAATATGATCCTGCACTGGTCATCGATATTGCAACCCTTACCGGAGCCGCTCATGCAGCCATTGGACATTATGCCATTGTGGGTATGGAAGCCGATGCAAGCGGATATTTCGAGCGTTTGCACGCCGCTGCTGAAGAGGTTTTCGAGCGTATTGTCGAATTCCCTTTCTGGGACGAATATGCCGAATTACTTAAATCCAGCGTAGCTGATATGGCCAATATCGGTGGTAAATATGCAGGTGCAATAACCGCTGGAAAATTCCTGGAAAAGTTTACCGACTATCCGTATATCCATCTCGATATCGCTGGCCCGGCCTTTATGGAAACTGCATGGAACTATTGGCCGCAAGGCGGAACCGGCGTCGGCGTGCGCCTTTTCTATCAGTTTCTGAAAGACGAAGCGGAGCGGAAGAGATGATTTGAGAAATCAGATTTTTGATATATGATTTTAGATTTGATGGACGATTTTGAACATTATGTTTGAAGGAAGAATGGGTGAATAGACCTCTTTTGTAAAGATCGCAAAAGCTCACTGCTCACCACTCACCGATCACCGCTGGCGCCTTAACCTCAGCTGAAAGCTGCTCAACCTCAACCTTAACCTCAATCTTAGTCTCATGAAATACTTCGCACCAATTTTTCTCTTCATCTCTCTGCATGCTGTTGCGCAGAAGCCTGCCTATGTCTTGTCAAATCCTGCGGGTAAAGAAGTCGGCTGGACAACATTTATTGATCAGCTGGCTGCAGCCGACATTGTATTTATCGGTGAATATCACAACAATCCGATCTGCCACTGGATGGAGTATGAAATCACCGCCGCGCTTCACGAAAAGAAGGCTGGAAAAATTATTTTGGGTGCCGAAATGTTTGAATCGGACAATCAGCTGTTGCTTGATGAATATCTGGCCGGTAAAATCAAACAGAAAAACTTCGAGGACGAAGCAAAGCTCTGGAATAATTATCAGACCGATTACAAGCCGCTGATTGAATTTGCCAAAGAAAAGAAGCTAGCTTTTGTCGCTTCAAATATCCCGCGCCGCTATGCGTCGATGGTGGCTGCAGGCGGCTTTGAAGCACTCGACTCATTAAGTGCTGACGCAAAAAAACTCATTGCAACATTGCCCATGGCCTACGATGAAAATCTGAATTGCTATAAAAGCATGATGAGTATGGGTGGCATGGGCGGCGGTCATGCAAACACCAATCTGCCAAAGGCTCAGGCTGCCAAAGATGCTACCATGGCTCATTTTATCCTCAAATATTTCAAGCCGGGTGACACATTTATCCATTTCAATGGCTCGTATCACAGCGATTACAGCGAAGGTATTGCCTGGTACATTAAAAAGAAAAATCCTGCTTTAAAAATCATTGTCATATCTGTTTCCGAAGTCGAAGACGTTCTGAAACCCGCTCCCGAAGACCTGAACAAAGGTGATTACACCATCCTGGTTCCGGCTACCATGACGAAGACGTATTGAGAGGTTTTATGATTTATATTTCGCGTTACCTACTGAGTTTTAGAAATACCTTATGCGACGACTAATAGGTTTTTTATTAATAGTATTATTTACACAGTTGCTTTTTGGCCAGCATAGTCAGATTGAGGCGGACATTTCTTCGCTTGAGAAAAAATTGCGTGTTCAGAGAAATTATTCTGAATCAGATTTGATGAATCTGAATCGGTTGAGTTTTTTATACATAAAGCATGGAAATGTTGATAAGGCTGATAGTATAAATAAATTGGTTGCTAAATCCCTTTTGTCTGGTTTTTTAGTTGCAAGTCCTGTTGCTTCCGGAGCATTGGATGTACGAGGACAAATATATTTTGCCCTGAATGATATTGAAGAAGCGCAGCGGCTTTGGACTTTATCACTTGCGATGAAGCAACATTTATTTCCACAAAAGATAGGATGGATTGCCGAAAGTTATAGCAATATTGCCCATTGTTATAATTATCTAATAGAAATAGACAGTGCGATGTCCTATTCTGAAAAAGCAGTTGAGTTGTTGAATCAGTGTTCAAAGAAAGAACGTCAGACCATAAATGCTCCCGAAATTCTAAGAACATACATTTATGCATATAAAATTTCTCACATGCGTGGCAATGAGAAGGCTGTTTGTTTGCAGGTAGCTGCAAAGCTGGATTCAATTTCAAAAATTCCGCATCCATGGTTAAATTATTACCTGCCGGATTATGTGCATGACAAGGCAAATGTATATACCGATCTTGCCCTGCATTACAGTAATGCACCAACAAACAAGCATCGGGATCCTGCATTTTCGGAATATTGTTACCATAAGGCTCAACGTTTTTATGATGAAGAATTATCATTGAGACAAACATTTAATGACAACCCGAATTCTTTATCTGTTCTTTATTTTACAAAAGCACTTGTTCAGCACTATACGTTTTGGGATTCTGAAGAAAACCTTCTAAAATGTCTCGAATATGCAAATACGTCCATACAGATATTAAACGAAAATATGGTTGCCGGGAAAATTGACCAGTTGTTTTTCAGAACCGGAAAGCTGAATGTGATGATGTTTAAAAGCGAGTTTCTGATTAATCTTTACCGTCTTGAGAATAACAGGAAGTACCTGGATGAATTGCATAAAAATGCATTGGACGCCTATGCCGTATTTAGCACGTTGATAAACAGTTTGAAGTCAGACAATATTGGTTCCGTATTTGAAATATATAATTTGTTTCAATTCGATGCCTTGATTTTTTCCGAGCTTGAATTATACAAACTTACACGTGATAAAAAATATCTGAACAGCGCATTCAGCCACAGTCAACAGTCAAGATTTCTGGATCTGCTGTCTGAACAGAAAAACAAAACGTCGCTCAATTTCAATAACGAATATTTAGATGACTTGATGCAAAAAAATATTTTTTTTACCCGTTTTACATCTCATGCATTTCTCGATTATTATTCATCCGATTTTGTCCCCTGTGTTGTTTTTGTTGTTTCCAATGGAGCGTTGCATTTGTATTCCGGGAACAGACCCGATTTTTCAAAACTGGCTGTACTGCGTGATCCCGGATATCTCAACTCAAAATCAGATACTGTATATCAAGTTCTGAATACGCTTTACAATGATTTGATAAAACCTGTTGAAGGGTATATTAAAGGCAAAAGAAATATTCATATTTCATCAAAATCTGAATTTTCTGCCATTCCGTTTGATGCTTTGGTGGCTGATTTGAGTAAACCCAATCACTTTTTAGGAGATGATTATTGTATTCAGAACCGGTTTTCATTATTGATAAATCCGTTGTATAAAAGCACTAATTATAACGATCCTGTATCATTGTTTACACTCAATCCACAATATATAACACACCCTGATTTGTTGTTTCATAATAAGCTGTGTGATGAGTTAAATGAACAATACAAAGCTGTTTCTGTTTGCCAATTGAACAATCTGCCATGTAACAATCCTTTCATTCTGCAAATCAGCGCGCATGGCTATTTTGACAGTACGCTGATGAAACCTGCTTTGTTGTTGAATGATTCGGAGATTGTAACGCACAATGGCATTGAGAACATGTCGTCATCGCCTTTGCTGGCTTGCCTGGTTATGTGCGAAAGCGGGAAAGGTGTTATCAGAATGTACGAAGGTTCGGATAATCTCGGACGTAGTTTTGCGGCAAATGGTACGCCTGCAGTAATCACTTCTTTATGGAAGGCTGACGATAAAGCTTCGGCTCTTATTATGTCTTCGTTTTATCGTTTTCTGAGCGAAGGTCTTCCTGTTCACGAAGCTTTAGCAGCTGCAAAAAGAGAATTCAGAAAAAATAATCCTGATATGATTCATCCTTTCTATTGGGCTGCTCTGCAAAGTACAGGCGATAACCTGACTATTTCGCTGAAAAGTGTGCGGAAAAACAACAACAGATTGATTTATTTCATAATCGCAGGCACAGCACTGATTTCAGGAGTAATAGTTTTATTGTTTGTCAAACATCGTAACAAACGCAAATTAGATATTAAATCAGGACAAACATAAACCAGCAATGATTTTTTCATTACTTCCGTTCGGACGCTGAAATATCGTTGAGGCCGGTCACAATATTCCATCGTCCGCCGCGAAAGGGTTGACTCTATCAGCTGGCGGATATGGAATCGTTGTGACAAAAGAGTGTCAGCCCTTGTTTCAGCAACGACGATCCCATATCCTATCTACGTTCGTGCAAAACCGACGATTCCATATCCGACATTCGTCGGACGATGGAATATCGGTTTTGAATTATCTGAAATATTTTTCCTGCAATAACTCCGATGCTTTTTTGCTGAACAAATGAGTTTTGTTCGATTCAATTTTCAATAAAAGAATCCTGGATTCATCCTTTTTGTCTTCGGCTAACAGAGCCAATGTCAGCCAGTATTCTGCTTTTTCTTTCCATACCGAATTTGAAGCCGATACTACACGTTTTAAATAACTTTCAGCTTGTGGAAAATTATTTAATTCGAAATGGCAGACAGAAATAAAGTACAGCAAAGTGTCGTTTGTTGGAGCTTGCTTTAAAAGCGCGGCAAATGCAGATTGCGCTTTTGAAAATTCCTCTGCACGAAACAGATTCAGGGCTTCGTTTATGTCTGCCGGCTCCGAGTTATCCATCAATACAGGCAGCCCGGGCTCTGTGGGTTTATATTGGAGGGCCAGTTTTTCATTAGAAGAATTATTTCTGAAAACCGTAAAATACAAAATGCTTGCAGCACCAATTAAAATCAGTAATAATGCGGCAATCCGGATTAAATATTTCCGGAAGGGTTTTTTATTTTGCTTATGGGTATTAATATTTTCTTCCTGTTTTCTGAGCATTTCACGAAGCTGGTCTTTGTCGGCCGCTTTTAAGGAAGACATAAGCTCCCGAAAGGCCGAGACAGTGTTCTGTAATTCGGGATCAGCCTCCAAACGTCGTTCAAACGCTGCAGCTTCTTCGTTGCCCATGCGCTGCATCACGTATTTTTCCGCCAGTTCTATATCTCTTTCCTCATCCATCATATCACACTCAATAAAACCAACAGACAATTTTTTGCTTTCAACGACAATCGCTTCAGAATGTCGAATTTTCTTTTGCGGGCTGCTCCTTCGCTGATGCCCAACTCATTCGCAATTTCTTTCAACGGATGTTCCTGAATATAATAGCGATCCAGAATAATGCGCTCTTCTTCGGAAAGATCCGTCAAAAACGCTTCAACCTGTTTTTTGATATGCTCGTTGTTACTTTTGTTTTCCATCAGATTCACATCGAATATGTTTCCATTAATCAATTCGTGCGAACAAAAGTTACCATGAAGCAGTTTTCTTTTCTGCAGGTTGATTAATTTGAATTTACCAATGGAAAACAAATATGTCTTCACCGAAGAATTCATCTCCGTTAAACGCCGGTCCCGGATGTTTTCATACAACGCAATTACGGCCTCCTGAAAAGCATCGGCACATTCTTCCTCTCTGCATCCGGTTTTACTGCAGCCAAAGCGTATAAAATCGTTTCGGTATGCCGCATACAATTCGCCGAAAGCCGAATGGTTTCCCTCTGTTACAGCATGTTGCAAAATATGTAACGACACCTCCTGATTCATTGTAGCAAACTTACGGAAAAATATGATGCAAATGAATAGCGCGTGATTGGATTTTTCATTTATTCCGATTAATCAAATCAGCGGTGTAATCAGCCAAAAACAACGGAATATTTAAAATGCCATTATCCAGTTTCAGATTGCGAAGCGAAAAGCGCAACGAAAGCGGAGGTGAATATTCTTTCCGATATGTTGAGAGACTTTTTGAACGTACGTTTTCATCCGCTTTCACTTCTATGGGAATAATATCGTTTTTATTTTGAATAAGAAAGTCAATCTCGGCCGTATTACCCGATGTCCAATACCGTGGTGTTCCCTCAAATTGCCGGATAAGGCTTTGCAGAATATAATTTTCGGTCAAAGCTCCTTTGAATTCAGTAAATAACCTGTTCCCCTCAGTTACAGCAATCGGGTTCAATAATGACAATCTTCGCAAAAGTCCCACATCATTCATATACACTTTGAACGAGCTTAGATCAACATAGGCCGATAATGGCAATCTGGGTGCAGTAACCTTATGGATTTTGTATATCAAGCCGGCATTATTCAACCATTCCAGAGCATTTTCATATTCCCGGGCGCGGGCACCCGGCTTTACAGTCTGGTATAAAAATTTTTTATTTTCACGCGCAAGTTGCGATGGTAGCGATGTCCAGATGTAATTAATTCTATGAAAATCGTTTGCCGGTGCATGTTTTGAAAAATCAAGCGTATAGGCATTCAAAATATTCTGTAGTATTTCCTGTGTGGCTTCCGTGCTTTGATTTTCAAGCAATGCAACAACAGCTTCCGGCATACCGCCCGAAATAAAGAATCGTTTGAATTGTTCGAGCAAGCGATTGAAGAACATATCTGGAATGGGTTCTTTCAGATCAAGATTTTTAAGAACTGTGATCAGATCGGGTGCTGCAGCAGATAAAAACTCCTGAAAACTTAGCGGGTACAAAGTCATAAAATCAACTTTTCCGACCGGGAAAGACTTGTCCTGACTCATAGCCACCCCGAGCAACGACCCCGCGCATATAATGCAATATCCGGGAGCTTTTTCCTGAAAATACTTCAACGAGTTGAGTGCTTCATTGCATTCCTGAATCTCATCAAAAATGATAAGCGTTTTTTTCTCCCTGATTGGTTTTCCATTAACAAGTGACAAATTGTTCAAAATGCGCCCGACATCTTTGGTTTGTGCAAAGAAAGATTTTAGTTCGGGTTGTTCCTCGAAATTAAAATAGGCAACTCCCTCAAATCGTTCTTTTCCGAATTGATTCATCAGCCATGTTTTCCCAACCTGTCTGGCTCCCTGAAGCACCAAAGGCTTACGGTTCGGCTTATTTTGCCATTCAATCAGCTTGTTGATTCCCTGACGAAAAATTTCCATATATCACATAATTAATATGTAAAATGTGATTATATACACGAAAACCACACTAAACATTGGCAAATGTAGCGTTTTTTCCTTTGTCAACCAAAAAACAATGAAATAATTCTCAATCAAGTAACATTTTTGTTTTTGGATTGATTAATAACCTGAAACAAACCACGCGGAAGCCGACCTGTCCGCCTTTGGCGGGAAAGCGAAGAGAGAGTAGGCGAAAAAAATGACAAATACTATGGAAACAAAAATTGAGTTTTTCGACATGTCAAATAGGGGTGAAAATAATAATGCTGTTGAAATAACAGATTACAATTTTTGTGGTATTAAATTTTTACCAAGAATTGGTGAAAATGTGTATCTTCTAAAAAGTAATAAGAATTATGTTGTTGACACAATTCAGCATATCTTTAAAAGCCTGAGTGAGACAGAAACTCAACATGTTGTTAAAATTGATTTAAAACACCAATAAAAAATGAAAAACTTTGAAGTAAATCAGAACGAGTTAGAACTCCTATTGAAATTGGTGAAAAGCTATATAGAGGAGCTTGATCAATTTAAAAATGAATCAGTAGTTGATGAGCCATCAAAGACTGGTAATGAAGTAACCCAAAGATTAAAAGCCCTTGATGCAGCGGCTCTGCTGGAAAAATTAGAGAATACGATGAATAAAATATAATGATTATGCAAATGAAGACTTTTATCTTTTCACTGAACGTGCTTATTTTTGCATTTTGTGGAAGCGTTAATGCTCAAACATTTGAACGGACATATGGCACTGCTGCTGATGAAACTGGACGCACAATGGTGTTGACTTCAGATGGTGGTTTTGCCTTATTAATAAATAAGGGAAACACGTTTGATATTGTAAAAACCGATAGTCTTGGTAATATCCAGTGGCAGAACAATCATTCTTATGGATTTACATGGGGTGCCAGTTGCTTGATTAATACGCTAGATGGAGGTTTTGCTGTGGTTGGACAAACGCAATCGGGCACTTATACAGGAGGTAAATACGCCGTTGGGTTAGTTGTAAAATTTAATGCATCGGGTGTTTATCAGTGGCATAGCGTACTTTCTGGATCGTCAAGTGAAAATGGAGGGTCAGGTAGTATCTGCCAAAATTCAAATGGAGAATATGTTGTATTTATTACTATTCAAGGGCATCCTGATTTTGGTGGTAGTAATTATCATGGGTCAATTATAAAGCTCTCTGCAACTGGGTCAATCATGTGGAGTCATGCCATAAATAACACTTGTGCATTTACATATCCATCCATATTATGTGATGGCTTAAATTACTTTATTGCTGGAGGAATAAATGGGGTATATGGTTATACAAATTACGGTGGAAATGCATTTTTAGCAAAATATAATAATGATGGAACTCGAAATTGGATAAAGAATTTCTCTTATGCGCCGGTTTTAGCCGGGAATAGAGATAATTTTAATGCTTTTTGCAAATTGTCTACAGGGGAATTTGTTTTGGCTGGCTCTACTACAAGCGGAGGCATAACGCAAAAAGTTATTGTAAAAACCGATCCTTTAGGAAATATGTTATGGCAAAAGTTTTATGGTGACTCAATTAGTATTAATTCGATAAAAGAATCAGTTAATGGTTCAATTTGCTGTATTGGCTCAACAACTCGAAATGCAACCGATTTGATTTTGAATTACATAAACCCAATAGATGGTTCATTTATTTGGTCCTCCAATTTAGGCGGCGTAAATTCTGATTACGGAACATCATTAATTTCATTACCATCATCTAATAATATTGTGCTTGGAACGACTAGCTCTATTGGTGCTGGTGGCTCTGATGCATGGTTATTAAAACTAACTATTTATAATTATTTAACGACCTCAAGCAATAATACTTGTTCGGGACAACCGGTGACATTATCTTCATTATTGATAAGTAGTGGGGTAAATACAAATCCAGCAAATACTCATTGGACAGGACCCGGTGTAGACTCATATTCAAACCCAATAACAGTTTATCCAACATCTACATCTACATATTGGTGTGCCTATAATGGGTCTAATCAATCTGTAACTATAACAGTAAACCCGGTACCTGATGCAGCAGGAACAATCACAGGAACAACAACAGTATGTCAGGGACAAAGTTCAGTTACTTATACGGTTCCAGCTATCACAAATGCAACATCTTATACATGGACATTACCAACAGGTGTAACTGGAACCAGCACCACGAATAGCATTACAGTCAGTTATGGTACTTCAGCTGTATCAGGTAATATAACCGTGAAAGGTAATAATGCATGTGGAAGTGGCACTGTATCTACACTTGCAATTACAGTAAAGAATAGTACATCAAGCACTATCTCAGAAACTGTCTGCGATAGCTATACCGCACCAGATGGAATTGTTTACACCACATC
>CAYSCE010000002.1:0-11091 GCA_964429475.1 uncultured Bacteroidaceae bacterium
CATCTGTTGTGAGGAGAATGAAGACATATACGGTAGTCAATGATGTCGGAAACAATCCTCCTGGTTTATTCAGACAGCCTGATGTGTACAAAAACACGACTTTTATAATCCATAAAAGAGACTCGTTCTTTTTTATAAATGAATATCTGATGCTGGCAGCTCATAAAAATCAGCGCTATTATTATTCATTGGATTCACTTGTTGCTTTTCAGCAGATGAAAGGAAAACTGAAAATGGATTCTGCTGAAATCCGTCAAACCGCGCGCAATCTGCTTTCCAAAGCAGTGAACAAATGCAGAGAAGCCAATCCGGTTTTTGGAATTCATGTTGGTTTTGATGGATTTGAGCCTGCCGGAACCATGATGTATTTTCCACGAAGCCTTGTGAAAGATCTTAGCCGAATTCAAATCAGCGATGGAAAATACAAAGTGTTGTCCTATGTTTTTACCCCAAGAACAGCAGACAATGATCATTTTGACATGGTTGTGCAATCAGACGAAATACCTGATAAAATCAAAGAAATTCTATCACAGGACGGTTTGGTCAGTTGCTTCTTTTCAGAAATTAAAGTGCAATCGCTCGAAACGAATGAAGTATTTGTTATACCTGGCTTTAAGTTCAGTATTGACAAAAGTAAATAATACATGATATGAAGTATTTTATTTCAATACTGATGTTTTTATTTTCGCTGTATGTATCGGCTCAGAGCGATATTCCTGCGATAAAAAACTGTGAGTTTTTATTCCATGAAGATGGCTATAACATCAATGAAGATCTGCATCAGCTGAATGCCTTTTCTGACAGAATCCGAATGGCCGGTGTCAAAGAAATTTCTACGGGTAATACAACATCCTTGTATAGCCGTGCCGGGCTCCTGGAGCGAATTTCCTATCCTGCCGAAGACGAAATAGTTGTTATAGAATTCAGTTACGATTCATTGCTGCGCATCCGGCTGGCCAATGTTGAATGCAGCGCAAAGGGCGATACTGTAAAGGATGATATAGTTCGGTGTACGTATTCTTTTTCGTACAACGCGGCTGGATTGATCGACACAGTTGCCATGCTGAATGCGGGCGAAGGCTATTTCAGGTTGTTCCGTTTCGACGATGCCGATTCATTGAAAGTCGTTTTTGAATACGATACGGCGAAGAATATAGTTTCGCAGTCCGTTTATAATTTTGATGATGAGAAAATCAATGACGTCGATATATTACTGAGGTATAATTCTGTTGCGCAGACTACTTATATCATACGGCAGTTGTATGAAATGATGAATGTTGACTTAGTGGTTGGAAACGCTGTATTCTCGATAGAAAATGGGTCCGATGGAACTTTGAATAATATGAAATCCGGCAAAAAATCAATGGCTGTAAGCGGATCGTATTTATTGCGTGTTGATGATTTTGTGTATAACAGCAGCGGGTTATTGTGTAAAATTGTCAGATATCATAAGGACAATGATTTCAGCCCGGTTGTTCCAAATGTTGTCTGGTCCTGCGATTACAACGAATTTGGTTTGCCGGTCTCTGTCATCGGTAACAACGATACGATTCATTTTCGGTACACGTATTTCCCTGAATTTTCTGCACAAAAAATGAAAGCAGATAACTCAGATTACGACCTCATTTCAGAAGTTATTCTGACAGATACCGATACGAGTCTTTCCGGAAAATGGTATGGCGACAGCCTTTTTGTCAAATCCGATAGTAGGAATATCCGGTTTTATACCAATAAAACGGATTCGTTTTATTTCAGCAATGAATATCTGATTATGGCAATACATCAGCGAAACCGGTATTATTTTGTCAAAGATTCGTTGGTGCTTTTTCAACAGTGCAATTCATCGTCATCATTTTCCGAAAGCAGCATCCTGAAAACAGCAGCTCGCCTGCAGTCCGAAGCCTTACGCACCTTGCGGTCTTCAGTAAACCCCGTGTTTGGTGTTTCCTTTGTGTTGAATGGACATACTCTAGAATCCCGCGACAGGAGAGGCTTGTACATTACGATGTCGTTGGAAGAAGTTGATCAGTTAAAGACTATAGAAACTGATGATCCTTTATTTGTTGTAGCTTCTTATCGCTATTTCTCAAAGCCATTGGCAGGTGATCTGATTGATTTTGTCTCGGATTCCAATGCAATCCCAACCCAATTAAAAATGCTGCTGCAAAATGACCGCTACGGCTTTGTGTGCATTGATTCCATAATGCTAAAATCCGTCACCACTGGCCAGACCTATGAAACCAGGGTTGATTTAAGAGTGTTTGTAAAAGAGTATTCCACTTCAGCTTTGGATTATCACAAAACACATTATTAATCTTACAAATTTAAGCTGCATAGCCTGATTGAACAGATCAAAGAGCTTTTTCAAGGATAGGATCTGTCAAGTCAGATGTAAATATCAACTTGTCATCCTGATGAATATTCAGCTCTGAAATTGAAAATGATAGTTGGTGAAATGGCAGGTTTTTGCAGGCCTCATTAATACACCTTAACATATTGCACCGTATCATTCTGCGCATAAACAATGCCTTGCGAGCGGGAGGTGATGATGTAGTCAGATGGATTTGTAGCACTGGTCGTTTTATATAAATCTGTATAAAAAATTCCTGAAATTGTATCTGCGTAGTTTGATTGCTCAACCAATCCATCAAACCCAAAATTTGGCAGGAATATGCTGCAAAACTGAGCTTTATCAGGAATATTAATCTGGTCTTCAAAATACCCATTATATGTAGCCATAATTTGATAATATGAATGGCCATTATATGAAAATCCAATATCCATTTTTTGAATATAAATATTGTCATATGGCATTTTTTCCAAATCAAGTGTTTTGCTATATACACAAAGCAATAATGTATCTCCGTTATTGCTTTGCATTTTTATAGTATCGCCAACTCCAACAGCATAATACAAACAAGCACTTTTATAATCTTCTGAAAGATAATAATAGTCATCTCTGTCACATGCAAAACCCACAATGGCTATTATGCTAATATAGAATAATCTTTGTATTGCTTTCATAATCTTGGGTTTTAATGGTTAGGAAATATACACCTTTTGAAAAAACTGATAAATCCAGTTTTAGTATTCCATTGCTTGTGAAATTTGTCAGGTTTTTCCCAAACAAATCTGAAATTGTAACTGAGTATTGCTTAATATCAGCCAATTGATCCGGTATTATATTCACAAAATCATTGGTTGGATTAGGATAAACAAAGAACCGAGGAATAATATCGGGTTCATTATTTTTGTCAAATGGAGTATTCAATGCGTTGTTTTCAGAGCACTGAACTTGAATAATTTTAGAGTCAATAGTAGATCCGCCAGAGCCAATTTCGCAATAAAGAGTGTATTGACCGGACTCCAAATTATCAATTTGAAATTCGTTTCCTGAATAATTAGTTACAAATTTTTCTCCAGTAAGTGTCCATAAATAATTGATTTTCGTTGAATTGGAATTTATTCTTGCCGAGAACTGATTACAAGTTGTTTGCTCGAGTTGAATTCTAGTATTTGAAGGTATTGAAACTGATTGCCTGTTATTTGGATAACACATGTCAATTCCCACTTCTGCATGAAACACGGAGCCTTCTTCTGCTGTGAAACCATCTGAAAGGATGATTTCATTGACAGCCCTGAAATTAACAATTGAACCACTTTCGATTATCACATCACCTTCATCATTATGCTTTTCATATGAATAAGGGAAACCATAATAGATTTGATTATCAACATCTCTCCCGGCAATAATTGATGAGCTTGCTTCATAATCTCTATTATTTAAAATATTTTTATTCTGAATGAACAATTCATAAGGCATAAACTCTACTTCATTTATTTGTAATTCAAGTTCAGCATCAACATTATTTACATGAAAGGTGTTATCATCATCCGCATATATATCATCAAAAGGAGTAAGGTTATTTTCAAGTATAGCCTGAGTGTTTCTTGCGGTATAGTTCTCATTATAAAATGAATAATTACCCGCATTCCATAAGCTTTGATCAAGATCTATTGCACTGGCAGTGGGGACAAAAGTGAATTTTATATCTGATTCGTGATCGAAAATAGCCGGAATAGTATTGTGTATGAATCCTCCAGGTGCATCGGTGTATGGGCGGTACGACCCGGATATTTTATTGTTGATTATTGTTGGCAAAATATGACCAGGAGTGTAGACAATTACAGAAGATACTTTTTGATTGTCTGGTTCATAATCGGTGTACCATGCTTTCAAAAAGAAGTTATACAATACCAGCACAATTTGCCGGTTGAACATGATGGCGCCGGGACTTGTATTGCTTTGCAACAATGCTCTGTTACTCCCATTCGAAAATGCTATGTTTCTTGTTTTTTCAGGATAGCCTAATTGGGCTAATTCAGTCTGAAATTGCGAATATGCACCACTGCCAAAAATGTGATTTGCCATCAACTGTCGGGCGCCCAATGAAGAGAATGTATACAGGAGAGAAAATGCATTTGTCTCTCCTCCAAAAATATCACTAAGCAATCCCGTAAAATAGCTGTTTAAGGCAAGGATGGGAAAAGAAACAGCCAAATCCATGAGCGTGTATTGTAACCCTTCCGGTATGAATGCTCCTTTATGTGGAGAATCATAAGAAACGTACAACCCAACCTGGTGATTGTATCCTTCGTTTTCGAGTTGTTTTAGTGCAATGCGCCCAATAATTCCACCCATGCTTTCTCCAATATATATAGCTTCAAAATAGTCTTGCTTATGAGTATTGATTCCCCTAATGAGAGTTTTAATAATTTTTGCATTTTCAAACAAGCTGTTTCCCGGATTGTCAATGTTTACAATAAAAATGTCGTAGCCATTTGCATTTAGGTTGCTGATTGTATTACTCCATTTCGATTGCATATAATCCAGCGTCTGGTCACCCAATATGTCAAAACCCTCACAGATAATAACAGGTTTATCAAGTATGCCATCGCAGCCTTCCAAATACGCATAACTTGCACTGTTTAATCCAATTGCCGGGTCGGATTTGTTCGTATTGAACAGTGTAAATAAAGAATCATCACCGTCAATGTATCCTGTAAAATCCGGGGCATCAAGCTTCAGAGCAGTAATATTTATTTTTGAAAAAGATATCAGTGTATCATTGTCGGTAATAATTTTAAACCGTATGCTTTTTTCACCAACTGATGAATAAACTGACACAAATGTCTGTTCAGCTTTATTATTCACAAAACGGTACCCGATTCCGTCTTCTAAATCAATCCATAATTCATTGATTAAAGAATCTGCGTTTGAGAATAATAATTCCGGCCTGAAGTGATAATAAACTGTTCCATTATTGACCTGTTGCAGTAATGTTGTCCCTGAAAAAATACTTAAAGGCTGATATGCCGGGTTTGAAAAATCGCCGGCATTTAGCATGTCTTTCAATACGGTATCGGGCAGATAATCTCCTCTGTAAAAAAGGATAGCCAACCCTACCAGTGATGAGGCGTATTTTTCATGCACCGTATTGCTGTCAATCAGTGCAGAAATATCAGGTAATCCCAGTGTGCCGTTAATAACTGAATTATTAATTCCGGAGTAAATGTATTTCCATCTGTACAGGCTGGTCATTACCGGCACTCCGTTGTTCCAATCTTCCAGATCATTTAAAATCAGAAAACCATAATTGAACAGCAAATTGCTTTGCATGCCGCTGTGATCAAGGTTTTCATAAAACAATTTCGTTTCAGAAATACTCTGCATAAATATGGCTGCCAGCGAATCCTGCTTTTGATCCGGAATGGGAATAGATTGAGCTTTAATAGTTTCTGCCAGCAATATCAATGCTGTAAAGCCAATCAATATGTGTTTGAACAGGTATCTCATTCAAATATTTCTTGGTGCAGAATGATATGTAAATGTACACTAATTAAACACAAGTTTGACAGATTTGGTTGCAGAACAATTTCTGATATTCAGAATGTAGACACCCTGATTTAAATTGGTTAAATCCAGCTCCACTTTTTCATTGTGGTATTGACCCGAATAAACAACTTCTCCGGTCATAGTCATGATCGTTATTTCAGCATCATGCAAATTCGATTCAATGGTAAATCTTCCATTGCTGGGATTGGGTGCAGCTGTCAGATAAACATCTGATGCCGGTGCAAATTCTTCTGAAGTGTTTGCGTTCATCATGTACTGTTGAAGCATGGCATTTGTTACCGAGTCCTTACGCCTGAAATATTCCATTTGCTCAGCCATTTTATCCTGGTCGAGCAACGATGAGCAGTCTGTCACAACCGGTTCTGTACAGGTCATGGCGCCAACTGAGCCATCAATATATCCATGAAAGGTGGAGCCCTCGGTTACATGAAAACCATTGCTTAATGTGATATTTTCTCCGGCGACAAAAGTAACACGACCAGTACCCTCTGCAGGCGAATTTGCAATTGTGTAATTATCTGCAATGATTTCATTCGCTGCCATAAAGTTTTTTTTGTCATATTCTGTATAGCCGGATTTATGTATGTTGTCCAATGCCAGCTGGTCGATGGGTATTGGAGCGTAATTGTATAAATTACCATAGTGAGATTCATAGACTAAATTAAAATAAAACATGTAATCTAAACGTGATTGAAGATCAGAGGATGGGTTGTTTCTGTCTCCTCCAATTCTATCTGATGCATTCCACTCAACAGATTGAGTGGAATATCCATCATATCCACGACATGGCGCAGCATCTAGCAAGCACTGATAATACTCCTCCGAAATATCATTGGAATATGCTTTTTGATGAAGAAGGTTATACGCTAAAGGAAGATACTCACGTTTGAATTTTATTGCATCAATTGTTAATCGATCAAATAATTCTTGATTTGTTTCATCTTCAAACAGTTCAATAACTCCAATATTTCCAACTGCCGCAAGCATTCGTACGAATCCAGTTTTATCCATGGTTAACGCTATGTTCCATGCATAAACTCTTGATTGATTTTGTCTCGCATATATATATTGAAGAGCCGAATATGAATAGTATTGGCTACCTTCCGTAATATAGCAAACAGCTGCTGTAAATCCAATGGCATGTCTTCCGGCATTTGCACCACCAGCTTCGCACGAAGGATTATGCTCTTTTCCCGGATTGTAGCAAAGATTATCATTTCTTTCATTTCTTGTGCCATACACACATCTATCTTCGCACAAATTCCAATATGTCCAGTCATGATCAACAAGATATTTGAGAATTCTGTGAGAAATTAGTTGAACCTCTCTTACAAATGATGTTGTTGAATTCTCGCCATCTAAAAACACTGTGTTATTCCATGTTGCATTGATTGGTAACAACCTTTTTACGAATGCAAGACCAAATAGAAGTGCGGCCAAATGATCCTGACTTGCCTCAGCCGCATTGACTATTTCCACGTAAGAAGAGTTGATGCATTTCACTCGGTATCCATCTACTGGCGGAACCCAACTATCATTAAGCATATCAATATAAAACTGATTTGTTGCATAAGTTCCCGGAACATCATCTCTGATTAAAAAACCATTGATGTTTTCTGGACAGTATCCATCGGCGACGCATTCAGAACAATCCCATGTTTGTTCAGCTTCCCAATCCAAACGATTAATAGTATTAATTGCATAATACAACTCTTTTTTTACTTCATTGATTTCTGGACCGTCAAGCGACAACCCAGATCTCGTTAAGAGATCATATTCCATTGCCAATGTAGCAATCCGATAACTTATCATCCATGGCTCATCACTATAAAACACCATGTCGTTAACTTCCCGTCTTCTAGCTGTAATAACTTCGCCCAACCCCTCTGAATTATCAGTAGCAATCATGAAGTTGTTAAGCCTTTCATGATAAATCCAATAGCGTTCTTTTTGTTCTTCAAACTGCGCTTTTGCAACTGAGATTGAACAAAATATTATTATCAATATATAAAGCTGTTTCATAATTGTTTTCATTTGATTATAAACAAACCCCAATATTTATTCCCGCATGAACTGTTGGTGTTTGAAGGGTCTCATGATAATTATCTCCATGGCTTTGTTGAAAGTTGCTCATTGAGCCGTCACAATAGTAAATATCCATGTTGTCCAAAATTCTGTTGCGGAAACCTGCACCTATGTAAATATCGAATATGAAGTGCTTATAGTATAATTGTTTCCCATATCGAAGTTCAATGGCAAAAATTGTCTTAAAAAAATTATCTCGTAGAGGTGTTTCAGGATCAGATCCAAAGTGTTCTGTAAACCACCAATGTTCGGGTGGTGCGTAAGAAAATTCATATCTTTTATATAGAAAGGACGGAGCAATATAGTAGTTGTTTTTGAAATAGTGATTGAATCCAATGCCTGCATTATAACCCGATGACTTGTACTGATAAGTGATGTTTTGATTGGTCAGATTGTCCCAGAAAACATCTTTCTCGAAACAATATATTTTTTCGTAAGGATTAATCGCAGAATTCCTATATCCAACTCTGAATTGCAGCGAATTGTTTTTATTTATCGGAACTTCAAGCATTACTCTGATGTCGTCCCACAGCCATTGTAGTGGGTTTATTTTAATCGCAAAATGACTTTGCACACTGTCGGTCGGATTTTTCTCAAACGTGCTTTCCGGCACTGGCTGGTTTAATGAAAATCCCTTTATTAGGTAGGCGGTTTGTGCGCTTGTTTTTATCGGAATAAAACACAAACACAACAGAATCGGAAAAACAAATATGGTTATATATTTCATGAGCTACTGTTGTTTTTGTATTTCCAAAATTTGTTTTTGCAGAGATTCAACTTGTGCTTTCAGAGTCTCAACAGTCTCGTAAAGCTGAATAATTTCGAGAGTATTATCTTCAATATTGGAAACCATGCCTTTCATGTTTTTTGCAACTGCCAGTCCGTTTGTTTCTATTTCTGAAGCAGGATCGAGATCAGGTAAATGCTTGTTGTTTGAAATATATGTTTTTTTCTGTTCAATGGTCATTGGCTGATATCCTTCTTCAAATTTGTAATCGCACCAACCAGTTTCTACAATAATTTCTTTTGCCCGAATTGTTCCGCAAACATCAAGTTTGTACTGCGGATCATTTGTACCAATACCAATATTACCAGTTCCGTTCTGCAAAAATAAGCGATAATTTACTAATCCGCTTGAACTTGTTGCAGGGTTCCAGAAATTTAAACCTCCATCGGATGAATTATACTCAAGACCCCATTCCGGGTGGCAGTTGTAACCCCAGTAAATGGTTCTTGGTTCTCCGGTAGGTCCATCTGTAAGAAGTAAGTGTCCATCAACGATGAGTTTAATATTTCCCGGGTAAGTACAATTCTGGGTTGGCCCCATCACAATTTGCCCATTTTCCAGCAGCCTCATTACTTCAACAGGCGATGAACCTCCGACTCCCTGATCTGTACGAAAATACAACCCTTTTTGCTTGGCACTTGCGGCAATGTCCCAATACGCAGTTCTGTCTCCGCTTGGAACGGTCATCGATCCATAAGCTTCATCTTCAAGCCGGATAACGGCAGATAACGAGGATGTTTCATTGCCGTTGGAAGCATTCAGATTTGTTTTCCCTTTTATATGCAAATTTTGTTGCGGAGTTAATGTTCCGATTCCTACATAGCCAATATTATTTCCATTAATAATGGTGTTGAAGTTACTACCTGGTTCACTTTGAATGACAAGATCTCCATTTGTTGCAAATATTCTATTGTCGGTATATGTTCCTAAATCTGTTGAAGCCAGATGTAACGAAGAATTTCCAATCTGAAGATGATTTTGAACAATCAAATTTGACTGTGTTGTCGTTCCGGTAACTTGTAGATTACTCACTCGCAATGATCCTGCATACAACGAATTATTTTCAAAATTAATTTCTCCGGTTTGAGATGTAATTCTGCTGTTATTTCCATCTATAGTAATAGTGCTGGTTTTATATTGTGACGCCTTCATCTCATCGGTCTCCATTTTTGAAGCCATTACGGAGTCGAGCATTGCCTTTTCACCTGTGTAAGATTTCCCTATGATAATTCCATCAAATACATTCAAAGTGCCACGGATAATCGTGTTTCCGTTTACATCCAGTGCTGCTGCTGGATTTTCAGTTCCTATTCCAATGCTGAACCCAGGTTCACAATAGATTTTTGAAGTACCATAAACCTTCCATCCAAGATCTAATCCTTGAATGTTTCGGAATGTCCCATCTCCGGTCAAAACTTCATTTGAATTATTGGTGAATGCTGTATATTGTAATTTTCCGCCTGCATCAAATCTCAGGATGCCTGCCGGCTCCTGACTCAACGAGTTTAAATAAATAACACCATCAGATCCTATGGTAAGCCTTGATGTATTATTGGTTTTAAAAAGTAGCGGAGATGCGTTAGTTGTTCCAAGAAAGTCCGTTGATAAAGATGCATTACCTGTTAATGACCATTTTTGGCCAGCCTGGCCAAACAATAATACAACATTACATGCAAAAAGCAATAAACAACACCATTTTTTCATAATCGTTAAGTTAAAAAAGCAAATATATACGGTTAAAACTTATGTGTTTGATAAATTAAAGCGTAAATAATTGTTAATCGCCTGCGGCCGTGATCAGTAAACATATTTGTAAATTGTAAAATTCAGGATTAATTTAGTCAAAGATTCTTTACATTATAGAAAGAAACAATTGGTTGGATTTTCGTTTGTTAACAGTTTTGACCTTTCTTAAAAATCGTTTTTGTTATATTGGGTTTTCGACCCGCATCACGAGAGGAAATAATGCCTGTCGAGGTGCAGTCGCATTTCCAGATACGCGAAGCGCCATATCGCCGCAGGCGCTCACTTCCACATCATATTTTAGGTCTCGTATTCCCTTCTTACTTAGAAGTTCCTTGTTCAGAGTTCAGTCTTTACTTCGTATTTTGGTGTTCAGTGCCTGCCTGGCTACCTGCTGCAGTTAAACCTGGCAGACAGGTTCGATATTCAGTGTTCCTTGTTCGATGTTCAGTGTTCGGTGTTCAGTGTTCAATCGCCCTTCCGATCAAAAATCTTAAATTTTTCTCCTGAGCTTGTCGAAGGGCACCAATCGATATTCTTAAATCAGAACACTCCTTCA
>CAYSCE010000002.1:11191-33643 GCA_964429475.1 uncultured Bacteroidaceae bacterium
GTTCCTTGTTCCTTGTTCAGAGTTCAAACCCTCCTTCACCCTTCGAAGTTCCTTGCCTGCCTGACTGCCTTTTGCAGTTAAACCGTCAGACAGGTTCTTAAATCAGAACATCCTTCTTACTTCATCCTTCCTCCGCCGCGGCGGATTCCTTGTTCGGTGTTCCTTGTTCTATGTTCAGTGTTCGATGTTCAGTGTTCAATGTTCAATCGCCCTTCCAATCAAAAATCTAAAATTTTTATCCTGAGCTTGTCGAAGGGCACCAATCGATATTCTTAAATCAGAACACTCCTTCATCCTTCGAAGTTCCTTGTTCCTTGTTCAGAGTTCAAACCCTCCTTCACCCTTCGAAGTTCCTTGTTCCTTGTTCGGTGTTCAGTGTTCGATGTTGAGAGTTCGATGTTCAGTGTTCAATCGCCCTTCCGATCAAAAATCAAAAATCGTAAATGTGATCCGCCGCGGCAGAAGTATATCTTAACTTCATCCATCAGATCTAAAATCAAATCGCGATAGCTATCGCGACAAAAATCTGATATCTTAAATCATCACTTCCCCCAGCTATCCTTCAGCGTCACCGTCCGGTTAAAAACCGGCTTGCCGGCAGGACTTTCCTTGTCCGGAACAAAATAGCCCAATCGCTCAAACTGAAAATACTGTCCGGGCATTGCCGCTGCCAGCGCGGGCTCGCAATATGCTGTCACCGTTTTGATGCTGTCCTGATTCAGATAATCCAGGAATGTTTTTCCTTCTTCAGCGTCATCGGGCGCGGGAACTGTGAAAAGCCTGTCGTAAAGCCTTGTTTCGCAGGCAACCGATTGTTTGGCGGGCACCCAGTGAATGGTCCCTTTCACCTTGCGGCCGTCGGGACTGTTGCCGCCACGGCTCGCCGGATCAATTTCTCCATATACCTCAATCACATTTCCGTTCTCGTCTTTTTTGCAACCGGTGCATTTTACAAAGTAGGCATAACGCAGACGGACTTCATTGCCCGGATACAGGCGATGGTAGCCCTTTACAGGCTCTTCCATGAAATCGTCACGCTCAATGTAGAGCTCGCGTCCAAACGGAATTTCACGGGTTCCGGCTGTTTCGTCTTCCGGATTATTGATGGCCGTTAAAAGATCAATATTGGTATCGTCGAAATTTGTAATAATCAGTTTCACCGGATTCAGAACAGCCATGCGACGTTCGGCTCGTTTGTTCAGATCTTCGCGTACGCAGAATTCCAGCAGACCAAGCTCAATCACGTTTTCGCGTTTCGCAACACCAACTTTTTCGGCAAACATACGAATAGATTCAGCGGTAAATCCACGACGGCGCATACCGCTGATGGTCGGCATCCGCGGATCATCCCATCCACTGACATGCTTTTCGTTCACCAGCTGCAGCAATTTACGCTTGCTCATCACGGTGTAGCTCAGATTCAACCGCGCAAATTCAATTTGTTGCGGCGCATGAATACCGAGATTGGCAATAAACCATTCATACAACGGACGATGGACTTCAAACTCGAGTGTACAAACAGAATGTGTAATACCTTCCATTGAATCGCTCTGTCCGTGCGCATAATCATACATCGGGTAAATATTCCATTTGTTGCCGGTGCGATGGTGCTCGGCATGCAGAATCCGGTACATGATGGCATCGCGCATATGCATGTTGGGCGAGTTCAGATCGATTTTGGCGCGCAGAACCATCGAGCCATCCGGAAATTCGCCATCGCGCATGCGGCGGAACAACTGCATATTCTCTTCTGCTGTGCGGTCGCGGTGCTCACAGGCAATACCCGGACGCGTAGGCGTGGTGCGGTTTGCACTGATAGTCTCCTGACTGCATTCGCATACATAGGCTTTGCCGTCTGCAATCAGCTTTTCGGCCCAGTCATATAATTGCTGAAAATAGTCGCTGGCATAAAACTCATTGGCCCATTCAAAACCCAACCATTTAACGTCTTCCTTGATGGAATCAACGTATTCAACATCTTCTTTGGTTGGATTGGTGTCGTCGAAACGCAGATTGCATTTGCCGTTGTATTTGCGGGCCAGCCCGAAATTCAGACAAATACTTTTTGCATGACCAATGTGCAGATATCCGTTGGGCTCCGGCGGAAAACGGGTCAATACATGATCAAACCGTCCGCTTTCGTAATGCGAATCAATAATTTCTTCAATGAAATTTTTCTGCACTTTTCCTTCTTCAGGAAGATTGATTTTTTCGTCGGCCATTTTTTCTACTTTTGTACAAAATTACGAGCAAAATTTTTATCAGCCACTATTTATGGAGATTATTTCAATCGAAGGCATGGAATTCCGCGCTCCGGTGGGGTGTTTCGAGGAAGAAAAAATTGTGCATCCGCGCTTTGTCGTTGATGTATACATCTCGTTCGATGCTTCTGCGGCAATGAAAAGCGACAAGCTCGATCATACCATCAATTACCAGATGGTGTATCACCGCATCAAGCAAATCATGACAGTGCATCACAATATTATTGAACATGTGGCCAATCATATCCTCGATACAATCCTGGCCGATTTCCCGGCTGTAAACCATGTTCGTTGCAAAATTCATAAATCCGATCCACCACTGGGCGGACGTATCGTCTCAGTCGCGTTTGAAGCAGAGCGGGGTAGATAAGCTTTTTTTTAGAAGAAATTGCAATTATTTTTTGACCTCATAAACTTGTAAAAACGAAATGCATTGGCTTATCCTGATAGGAAACTGCCTCATGCCGATCTCTCTGCGTCGACGAAGGAGACCTGAGTGCATCGGCCTTGGGCGTTTATCTCTTCAGGATGTCTGTTGGCCGTCAAGCGAAATGTACTCCACCCTTCAGGTAGCGCTATAATGATAAGGATTCGGACAAAAAGCTGTTTCGATTTTATAAAATCAGAAAAGCATGACGCACTTTTTCCGAATATTAGTTTGAGCAATTATTTGTGAAAAACTGGTACTAGTCAGTTATTCCAAATGAATCACTTAACCATCAACGGCACACGCAAAAGCTCTTCTCCGCTGACAACTACCTGATACATGCCGCTCGCAAAGCCCGTTGTCTCAACACGCAATTTATGCTGACCTGCAACAAATGAACCTCTGTAAACCAGTTGCCCGTCCATGTTGTACATGAGAACCAATGCGGGCTCCCGACTATCAGCAATACGTGTTATTTCTACAAAATCGCCTGCCGGATTCGGATACAAGGTTAATTTATCAATCGCTGCTTCGCTGATTCCATCCGGGAACAGAACAGTGATATACGACACTTTATTCAGGGTGTCATTGCCGCAATATTCCGAAGCCGCAACAAGTTGAACCGTGTAAACACCGGTGTCGCCGTACAAATGCCATGGGTTCGCATCAACACTCGTGTTGCCGTCGCCGAAATCCCAATCGTACGAAACTGCACTGGTACTTGTATTGGTAAACAACGCCATGGCATCGGGAATGTAAAATATCGTATCATTCACAGTAAATCCGGCACTAGCAACCGGCCGAACAGTCACAGCTGCGGGCGACATCACTTCTGCGGTATCAGTCGGACCATAGGCTTGAAGCGTGATTCCGTAAACACCACTGTTCGGATAATACACAACCGGATTGGCCAAAGTCGATGTAGCCGGCACTCCGCCTGTGAATTCCCATAAATACGATGTTGCACCAACACTGCTGTTCGTGTATTGAATGCTGTCGCCCTGACAAATTTCATTCGAGCTCATGAAAAAGCCGGCCAGCGTTGAAGTGGCAATGGTAATACCATCGCTGGTGGTAACTGTGCTCTCAAGTCCTGCATTGTTCACGGCCTTAACCGAAACATAGTAGGTAGTCCCCTGCGATAAGGTGAGTCCGTTCAACGTCGCTGTCAGTGCGGTTCCGTTGTTGGTCCAGGCCAAAACATCAGTTCCGCCTGCGGTGGTTCCCGCTGCAATCATATAATGCGATACGGCTGAATTCGGATCTGAAGATGCCGTCCAGTTGGCCTGCAACGATGAGGAACTGTATGAAATGTCTTCATCCGTGGCACTGCCGTCATTCACCGTTGAAATTGTTGTGGGCGGCGTAAAATCAACATTCAGATCATGATATTCAATCGCTGATAAATTGTTCGCCACATCCTGACAAATCGATTTTATCTTGGCTCCATACACCGTCGGCGACGGATTTTCAAAGCGAATATCATCTGTCCCCTGAGTGCCAACCAACACATTCACAGATGTAGCTCTGCTTCGGTACACTTTTAATTCAGCAACTTTCAGCTGCGCATTCCCGGTTCGGAACGAAATGTATTTTCCACCGGTGCTGTATGGTGTTGTATCAGTCCAGGTTCCCAGCATCGCATCATCACGATATACCCAGATCTGGCCTGTAATGCGGTCGTAAATGATTTTATAATCGTACCACTGATTCAGATTGGTTACAACATTCGTGACCACCAGTTGCTGTGTAAATGAATTGTTGGTCACTTCGTAAAATTCAAGCTGATTGGTTTCCAGCCTGAAAAATACAAAGTACCCGTTACCGCGCTGATCAAGTGCCGCACTGTCACAGAAAAAATGAAATCCAAAGCGTTTGTTGACTTTACTTGTGCCAGGCACCATGGCGCTGAAATGATACAGCGTCCTGTTCGATAATTCCTGATTCAGCGAAGCGTAAATGTTGGTGTTGTTCTGTGTTGTGTCGGTCTGATAAAGCGCGCCGGATGCGATGGTCCAGGTACCCAGTGTCTGCGTCCAGTCGCTGTGCAATGCATCAAAATTGTCGGCGAAATATCCGCGCGAAGCATTGGCCCGCCATTCGGTTCCCTGATTTTCGAGCACCTGATAATATCCTTTCTGAATGCCGCTTCCACCGGTGTTGTCGGCATCTGTAACGGTCGCTGAAAAATCATCGGTTTTCCAGGTACCGGTTGTCGCAACCGATGTGGTGGGTGGCGTGGCATCTGCTGCCGTACTGGTCCAGCTGGCTGCCCATCCGGCGGCTGTGGTGGCACAATCGCTGCGGAATTCTATGGTCATTACTCCGCTGCTCGCTGTAACTGTGGTTGGTGCTGTTGTGTTGTACCGGCCTATCCGCGGACTAAATACAGTTGGCCCGTTGTATATATAAACGAAATCATAGTTATCCTCCACATCAAACGATGAAAATGTCAGTGTCACCGATGTTGCATTCGTTGGCGCAATAGTCCAGATCTTGCGTTCATCATTGCTGTAGGCTGCTGCCGATCCGCCGGTATCATAAAAATTTCCGCTGGCTGTTGTGTAAGTAGTAACCGGCGTTGTATTATTCAGCTTTCTGAAAAAATAGTCCCAGCACCAGAAATTTCCCGGGTCTGTATGATCATTGTTCGGATAGTGCTGATGCCCCGCAATCTTGGTGCAATAGCTCGATCCGGCAAGTACATGAACGCCATAGTCAAGCGCAGTGCCGTCATCCAACGTGTCCCGATATAATGTTCTGAGCGGATTAATACCGTATCCGCTGTTGCATACATCGCGGACAAGATTCGCATGACTGGTATATACGGCTTCGGTGTACCACGAGGCACTGCTCACATAGCCTTCCATTTCGGTGCCTATGGTATATGGATTTTCATCGCGCACATGCCACGCTTTGTTTACTTCAAGCACCATCTGCGTTACCTGCCCGTCACTGCTTTTCATTACATAATGCGTACTTGCCTGTGCCGAACAGTTTTTAAACCAGCTGATACATCCGGCGTACGATCCCTGAACCGTGTGCAATACATAGGCTGATACTGAAACGCCGTTCCTCGAGCTATAATTACAGGTGGTTAGATCTTCTATGGCTGGCGCATAATCGGTCGATAAAGTACTTTTTAAACCCATGCTTTCCATCCAATGTCCCTTGGTATCGCTGACTCCTTTCGGAGAAATTTCCACCTTTTTCGATTGCAGAATATTCAATGTGTTGGGCGCAAAAACTTTACTCATGTCAAACTCTGCAACGTCGAATCCGCACACATCGGCCCAATACGTATCTTTCAGAAAACTCAATACCGAATACAAATGCGAATTCATTGCAAAGGCATTCGTTTGATCGCCTTCCTGCCACGGAATTTCACTCAGTGCAATCAAAACCGGAACATAGCGCTCTGCCTTCTTACCCGATATGCCCATTTGATGGGCCAGTGCATCAAATGCTCCTGCCCATGCCAGAATCTGTTGTCGCGCAGATGGCTCCCGAAGCGACAATTCACTGATTCCGCTTAATGTTGAAATCAGAATTCCGTTTTCATGAAAATAACCTTTGCCATCGAAAATTAGTCCCATCACACCTAAATATCTGGGAACTCCCGCACACGACGTGTCCTCACTCATCGGCACATTGTAAAACCGGGTGCTCGTATAGGCAACGGCTTCAATCATTCCTTTCGGAATTGCAGGGTACATCGCATACGCCTCGGCAAAATACGCCTTAACCTTGTTGTAGTCTGCAATCTGACTGTTGATGGCAATCTGATCAATTTCCTCCGCCGTTTGGGCATTCAACGAAAATGATACAATACATGCCAGAATAAAAATACTGATTAACCTCCCCATAATAGTATATTTTAATCACCAAAATTAAGAATTATTACAACACGTTTGGAGATAGTTGTATTCTACTCGTCGCAATATTTTGTTAATAAATATGCGGGTTAGAAAAGTCGTGATTCTCTCAATATCGTTCGCGAATCCGATTCTTTCAACAAATCACTGAGGGATTTTTCGGGATGCTTTTTCATATATGCCCGCACAATCTGCCACCCTATGTAACATCCTATTCGCGGAACGGTGGTCGCCATAAATGCTGAACATCCGGGCCCCTCATCAACGTAAGGGTGAATGTCTTGTCTTTTATCCGATTGAAGCAGCTTTTCTTTTTTGAAATATTTCCAGACTTTCCGATAGTTTTTTTCAGCCCATGTTATTTCACTCGATGTATATCCAATCAGAGTTGAATCAGTTTTCTGCGGCAACATCATTTCGCAGAAATATAAAAGTTTGCCTTCATAAATGATGCTGGCCAGCAAATTATTTCCGGAGCGTTCATAACTTTCTGTCATCGATTCACCAATTGACATAGTAGTTTTGATTAACAAAAACTCACTGGTCATCCGGTTCGTCAGATAGTTTGGCAATCCCCACAGCTGATACATTTCGTAATCTTTGCCAAGAAAAAGATCCAGTCCAATTATTAGAACACTGTCAGAGTATTTCACCGGAAATTCCACATCGCCTCCCGATACATAGGTGTACACCGAGGGCTCCTTCCATTCAGGAAAATTGGTCTTCATCAGGCTGAACACATTTCCTAAATCGGCTTCCAGCCAGTCCAGTGTTGCATATTGTTTCATTACATTGGCGTAAAGAGCCTGAATGGTTGGATCCTGCAGAAATTGCCGCATAACTGAAAGATTTGCAGAATCCTGCAGATCCGTTGAATTGTAAAAACTTGAGTATTGTGGCTGTATCGCCAGCAGTCCAGTCTTAAGACTGTCAAGCGGAATGGAAAATAAATCTCGTTCAAATCGTCTGATGCTAACAGTGCTTTGAGCAAATGAATCAGCTAACATCAGTACAGAAATCAGAAAAATGAGAACAGATTTCACTTCTGCTGATTTTCTTTTTTTATTTTTTTGGCTTCGTTCCAGATGGCATCCATCTCCTCAAGCGTCATGTCATTCAGTGTGCGACCCATACGGGCTGCTTCCTGCTCAATATAGGTAAACCGCTCAATGAATTTTTTATTCGTCCGCTCCAATGCATTTTCAGGATTCACGCCTATAAAGCGGGCATAATTCACCAAGGCAAACAATACATCACCAAATTCATCTTCCACTTTTTCAATGGGCGCATTGGACTTCACTTCTTCATTCAGCTCCGATAATTCTTCCTGCACTTTTTCCCAGACCTGTTCTGTCCTTTCCCATTCAAAGCCAACACCTTTCACTTTTTCCTGCATGCGGAAAGCTTTCACAATGGCCGGCAGTCCTTTGGGAACACCCTCCAGCACGCTCTTCCGGCCTTCACCCATTTTTATTTTTTCCCAGTTTGCTTTTACTTCTTCATCATCCGCCACATTCACTTCTCCAAATACATGCGGATGCCGTCTGATCAGCTTCTCGTTGATATTATGCAGCACATCACCCATGTCAAATGCGCCTTTCTCCGATCCGATTTTTGCATAGAAAACAATGTGCAGCATGATGTCGCCCAACTCTTTCATGATCTCCTGATCATTTTTCTCAAGCACGGCATCGCCCAATTCGTACATTTCTTCAATGGTCAGATATCGCAGCGTTTCATTGGTCTGCTTCCGGTCCCATGGACATTCATCCCTGAGCCGGTCCATTATTTCAAGCAATCGCCTGAATTCATCGAGCTTGCGTTGCATGCTAGTAGGCTCTTGCAAAAACCACCCGCTTCGCCGATGGCTTTCCTGTCAGTACACATTTTCCGGGCTCACCATCTTCCAGCGGAATCAGACGTATTGTGGCTTTTGTCTTTTCCTTAATAATTTCTTCGGTTTCAGTAGTTCCATCCCAATGGGCATAAATAAATCCACCTTTGTTTTCAATCACATCCACAAACTCATCCCAGGTGTCAACACGACAGGTGTTGTGAGTGCGCATCTCAAGCGCCTTCTGATACAGGTTGCTTTGAATGTCAATCAATAAAGCAAGTACTTTTTCTTTGATTCCATCACGGCTGGTTACTTCCTTGGTCAGGGTGTCGCGTCGGGCAATTTCTACCGTTCCGTTTTCCAGATCCCGCCCGCCAACAGCAATACGAAGGGGAACCCCTTTCATTTCGTATTCGGCAAATTTATATCCGGGCGAGTAATTCTCACTATCGTCAAGCTTTACCGAAATTTTTGCCTGTTTCAGTTCGCTCTCAATTTCTTTTATGTATTCCAGTATTTTTGGTGTCTGCTCAGCATTTCTATAAATAGGGACCAGCACAACCTGTATAGGTGCCAATGTGGGCGGCAATACCAGCCCTTTGTCATCGCTGTGGGTCATAATCAATGCACCCATCAATCTGGTCGAAACTCCCCATGAGGTTGCCCAGACATGCTCCAGCTGGTTTTCTTTACTCAAAAACTTCACGTCAAAGGCTTTTGCAAAATTCTGCCCCAGAAAATGCGATGTGCCTGCTTGTAATGCTTTACCATCCTGCATCATTGCTTCGATACAGTAAGTTTCAATGGCTCCGGCAAAACGCTCATTGGCCGATTTAAGGCCCTTCAGAACCGGTATTGCCATCCAGTCTTCGGCAAAAGTTGCATATACGCCCAGCATTTTTTCAGCTTCTTCAATAGCTTCCTGTTCGGTTGCATGAGCCGTATGACCTTCCTGCCACAAAAACTCAGCTGTCCGCAAAAACAGTCTGGTCCTCATTTCCCAACGAACCACATTGGCCCACTGATTGATCAGCAAAGGCAGGTCGCGGTACGATTGAATCCAGTTCCGGTATGTATCCCAAATAATCGTCTCCGAAGTCGGACGCACAATCAGTTCTTCTTCCAGCTTTGCATCTTCGTCAACCACCACACCCGATCCATCCGGTGCGTTTTTCAGGCGATAATGTGTTACAACGGCACATTCTTTGGCAAAACCTTCCACATGACTTGCCTCTTTCGAGAAGAACGATTTTGGTATAAATATTGGAAAGTACGCATTCTGGTGCCCTGTTTCTTTAAACATACGGTCCAGTTCGTCGCGCATGCGTTCCCAGATGGCAAAGCCATACGGTTTAATCACCATGCATCCACGTACTGCCGAATTCTCGGCTAAGCCAGCATTCTGGACGATATCCAGATACCACTGAGAATAATTTTCACTTCTTGGCGTAATCTTTCCACCCATTTTGGTATGATATTTGGTTTTATTTCAAAAACAAAAGTACTAATAAAATTTCGGAGGACAAAGAAATGAAAAGGACAATATATCATCTTGCAATCGGCGCATTCGTCCTGCTTTTCTCCAGCTGCACAGTAAACTACT
This sequence comes from uncultured Bacteroidaceae bacterium, assembly GCA_964429475.1. Lineage (GTDB taxonomy): Bacteria > Bacteroidota > Bacteroidia > Bacteroidales > DTU049 > GWF2-43-63. The sequence continues at coordinate 21,195 of CAYSCE010000002.1, forward strand.
ATACAGCAAATCCTTATGACGATGTTTATTTTTCGAGAACAGATGCTGTTACTCAGCCTGCCGCTGTTAATAACAACACCTCTTCGTATCCGTCAGATAACGCATCAGCATATGTTGACGAAACGCAGCCTACAGATGCTTACTATACCGATGAAAACGGTACCCAAAACAGGAGCACGGAGCCTTATTCCACCACAGAAAATTACACTGACGAAAATGGAACCAATTACGTAACCAATAATTACTACGGTGATTATTACGATTATGAATACTCTTCCAGAATCCGTCGTTTCTATGGCGGCTCTTATGGTTATGACTATTATGACCCTTATTACACAAACATGTACTGGTACACCTACGATCCTTATTATTATGGTGTATCGGTTTATTACACCTACCCATGGTGGTACAGACCTTACAATTACTGCTATTGGGGCTGGGGCTGGAATTATCCTTACTACCACCATTGGGGTTGGGGACACCACCACAACTACTGGGGCTGGGGAAATTACGGATCAGGTTACTATTGGGGTTACAACAATGGATACAATAACGGTTATTACAACGGATATTGGGATGGCTATTATGATGGCATGTATGGTAACAACTATTATTACTACAACAGCTACGACTACTATTCAGACAATGACACCTACTACGGACCGCGTGACTATGCGAGTGGTGGTGCCTCAAACCCAAGACCGGAAACCGGTAGTGGCAGCTATGCAAATCAGACAACCAATGCAACCTTTGGAACCCGCTTCGAAAACCACCTGGCTGTAAACAGCACGGATGCAAGCCGCATCGACAACTCGAAATTCACCAGCCGAGGCAATAATGTGTCAACCTCAGGTGTTACAAATTCTTCGTCCCGTATTGAAAACGGCAGCAATACAAGTTCAAATACCAACAATGCCAATTTCAACAATAACAGCAATGTGGTTTCGCGTCCCGATAATGGTTCCAATGCATCTTTAAACAACGGTACCAATACAACAACATCACGTCCAAACAATGGTTCAGCTACTAACAGTAACGGAAGCAACAACAGTGTTTCTCGCCCGAACAACAATACTACCACTGTGCCGACCAATACCAATGTAAATCGTCCGGACAACAACACCAACTACACCCGCCCGACCAATACCAATCCACAGTTAAATAATCAGGGCACAACAACTCGGCCGAATAACACATCGAATTATCAGAACCCGACCAATAACTCCTCGAACAAACCGGTACAGACTTACACTTCGCCTTCCTATACCAAGCCTCAATCAAGTCAGGAGTACAACCGTCCGAGCAACAATTCTTATCAGAAACCAAGTAATTCATCCAGTTACCAGAGGCCAAGTTCCTCTGGTAACTCTTCCGGAACCTATACCAGACCTTCAAACTCAGGTTCCAATAATACCTATTCACGCCCAAGCAATTCGGGAAGTAATAACACCTACTCCCGTCCGAGCAACTCCGGCAGCAATAATACCTATTCACGTCCGAGCAACTCATCCAATAACAACAGTTATTCGCGTCCGAGCAATTCGGGTAGCAGCAACAGTAGTTATTCAAGACCAAGCAGTTCGGGCAGCAGCTACTCCAGACCAAGTTCAAGCAGCTCGCACTCATCTGGCAGTTCTTCATCTCGTAGCTCGGGCAGCAGTTCTTCACATTCGTCCGGCAGCTCATCGAGTCACAGTAGTGGAAGCAGCAGCCATAGCAGTGGTGGACGCAGGTAATTGGAATCTATAGTTTAACTTGAAATCTTTATTGTCATGAAAAAAGCATTCATTACCATGATTGTTCTGTTGGTTGGTGCCATTGGTTTTGCACAAAACGAAACAGACGCTTTACGATATTCCTTCCTGATGAATGGTGGTACTGCCCGGTTTGCTTCAATGGGCGGCGCTTTTTCATCACTGGGAGCTGACTTTTCATCTCTCAGCACCAATCCGGCCGGAATCGGTGTTTATAAATCCTCTGAATTAATGTTCACTCCTTCCATCACCTTTTCGAATTCATCATCGGTTTACAACGAAACAACCACTGATGATTCAAAAGCTTCGTTTAAGATTCCGAATTTCGGAATGGTTTTTACGGGCGATCTTTCGCATGGAGCCGATAAAGTAGAATGGAAGAATGTACAGTTTGGTTTTGGAATTAACCGTGTAGCTGATTTTAGCAACAGCTATCTGATGCGTGGCGAGAACACCGAAAATTCAATTCTTGATGTTTACCGCTATCTGGCTGATGGCTATGGTCATGATGAATTGAATTCCTTTGATACCGAAATGGCATGGAACACTTACCTTTTAAATCCTGGTGGAACAGATGACACCTATGTCAAGGCATTTGAAGGTGGCGTTCTGCAACAGAAAAATATTAATACGTCAGGAGGAATCAGCGAAATGGTTCTTTCTTTTGGCGGAAATTACAATGACAAATTGTATCTGGGTGCAACAATGGGTTTTCCATTCCTGCATTATAACGAAGAGGTGTATTACAAAGAAATTGACGAAGCCGACACCATTCCGGGATTCAAGCATTTATCAGTCAATGATGAGCTGAATGCCAACGGCTCCGGTTTTAATTTCAAACTCGGTATGATTTACCGCATCACTGACTGGGTACGTATTTCAGGCGCTATTCACACACCTACTTTCTATGCCATGCATGAAACATACAGTCGTGTAATGCGCTCAGATCTTGACACTGCATCTTATGAGAGTCGTTCTCCGCAGGGTGTATATGATTACAGACTGACTACCCCCATGAAAATGATTGCCGGCATTGCCTTTGTCATTGGCAAAATGGGAATGATTTCGGCCGAGTATGAAATGGTGGATTACAGTCAATCGAAGCTCCGTGCCACGAGTCTTGACTATGACTTTTTTGACGCCAACGAAGCAATAGGACTCAAATACACTGTTGCCAACAATTTCAGGGTTGGCGGTGAATTGCGTCTTGAGCCATTTGCTATCCGCGCCGGTTTTTCACATTATGGTTCGCCTTATACAGGCTCATTTTCGGAAGATTATTCCACCAATAATATTTCGGCAGGTTTTGGAATCAGGGAAAAGAATTTCTACATTGATTTCGCTTATATTTACACCATGAAAAACGAAAGTTTTGATCTGTATAACGCTTCAATCATCAGCGATATGGGCATGACCTTAAACCCGGTATTGACGGATCTTCGCCGTGGCAGTGTACTTGTAACGCTTGGAACCAAATTTGGACGGTGATTGAGTGATATTTCCAAAAAAAAGAGGAACCGAAGTTCCTCTTTTTTTTTTTAATTTGTTTTCTCAACTACATCAGAGATTGAGTCATCGACAATGATGCGGCCGCAGTACTCACAGACGAGTACTTTTTTATGCATTTTAATTTCCATTTGTCGTTGAGGAGGAATCTTGCTGAAGCAACCACCGCAAGAGTGACGTTCGATTTTTACGACAGCAAGGCCGTTGCGGACACTTTTCCGGATTCTGGAATAAGCAGCCATGTAGCGGTCTTCGATAATCACTTTAGCTTCTTCAGCTTTTTTGAGAAGAAGATCCTCTTCTTTTTCAGTTTCGGCAATAATTTCGGAAAGTTCTTCTTTTTTCTCTTTCAGATTGGTTTCTTTTTGACTGAGTGTTTTTTTCACTTCGTCAATCATTTTTTGTTTTGCATCAGAAGCAACATCAGCTTCTTTGATTTTTTTATTTCGAAGTTGAATTTCAAGATCCTGAAATTCGACTTCTTTTGCCAGAGACTCAAATTCGCGATTATTACGAACATTTTTCTGTTGTTGTTCGTATTTCTTAATCATTTCTTTACTTCGGGTAATTTCCTGAGCATATTCTGCTTTTTGTTTTTCCAAAGCGTCGATTTCGGCAATAAAGTTTTCAAGTCTTGTATTTAAACCTGCTATTTCATCTTCAAGATCCTGAACTTCCAATGGGAGTTCTCCGCGGATAATTCTGATTTTGTCAATCTGAGTATCGAGCACTTGCAATGAGAACAGAGCAACCAGTTTTTGTCTGATTGATTTTTCAAGTGTTCCTTCAGGAAAAGGAGTAATGACAGGTTTTGATTCGGCTTCTTTTGCTGCAGCTTTTTCTTTTGCAGTTGGTTTTTCGCTTTTAGCGGGGGTTTCTTTCTTCACAGTTTTCACGTTCTGAATCACAGGGTTAATATTCTTTTCGATTGGTTTTTCTTTAACAGGAGCGGGTTTCTCGGCAGCCGGATGAACATTTTTTTGGGCGACCGGTGTTTCAATTTGCTTTACAGGCTTATCTGTTTTTATAGCTGGCAATTCTTTTTGAACAGCTTTTTTTTGCGGAGCCGGAGCTTTTTTTTCAGTATTTTTTTTAGCAGCTATGGGTTTACTGGTGGTTTTTTTTACTTCAGCTTGTTTTTTAGGAGCGCTTTTTACTGGTTGTTTTTTAGCCGGGACTGTTTTTTTGGCAGTTGCTTTAACAACAGGAGCAGTTTTTTTAACCGGGGCTACTTTTTTTTGAGTAGCTTTTTTAGCCGGAGCAGCTTTTTTTTGTGGAGCCACTTTTTTTGCGGCGGTTTTGGGAGGGGCAGTTTTTTTGACCGGAGTAGTTTTTTTGCTGGCTGCAGTCTTTTTTGGTGCTGCCTTGACCGGGATAGATTTTTTTACCGGAGCGGCTTTTTTAGCAGGGACAGGTTTTTTTAAAGCGGGTTTAGCCGGGGCTGTTTTTTTTGAAGCGGGTTTAGCCGAAGCTACCTTTTTGGGTGCAGCCTTTACCGGAGCACTTTTTTTTGAAGCTGCTTTTGCCGGAGCAGGCTTTCTTTTGTCGGGAGTTTTCGTCTTCTTTACAGCCATATCAATAAATTATTTGATTTACACTGTATTAACCCAGTTGGAGTCCGGGGCAATAATTTGAGGGGCAAAATTAGGCAAAATTTCCGAAACAAGTGACTTTAATGCAGTTAAAGTGAAAATTTCGGTTTCAAAGTGCCCTGCGTCGATGAGTAAAATTTTCCCAGCGGCGTTTTGAAAGTCGTGATATTTTACATCAGAAGTGATAAAAGCGTGGGCGCCAGCCTGAATTGCAAGGGGCAAAAGAGACGCTCCTGAACCACCACAAACAGCTACTTTTTGAATTTTCTCTCCGTAGTAATGACTGTGACGGAGTCCTTCCGGATTGATGGTTGATTTAACCAGGTTAAGAAAGGATTGTGTGTCCATCAGAGAATTGAGTTGTCCTACAGATCCCAGTCCGATTCCGTTCCATGCATTTTCGAGCGGGTAGATATCGTATGCCACTTCCTCATATGGATGATAGGCCAGCAGCGCACTAATTACAGCGTGTTGCTTCCATTCGGGAAAAACAGTTTCAATTCTGATTTCAGGTTCGAAGTGATGTTCGCCGATTGAGCCGACAAAAGGGTTTGTGTCAGCACCCGCGCGAAATGATCCTTGTCCTGATGTATTAAAGCTACAGGAATCATAGTTGCCGATATGGCCGGCGCCAGCCTCAAACAATGCATTCCGGACCGACTCTGCCTGTGCTTCGGGGCAGAAAGTAACCAGTTTTTTTAGCTTGTTTTGTTCAGGCGCCAGGATTGAAATATTGGATAACCCCAGTTGTTGAGCCAGTATGGAGCTAACACCATTCGGGTATTTATCGAAATTGGTATGCATTGAATACACCGCAATATTGTTTTGCAGGCATTTAACAATTAAGTGACCATCTGAATTCGACGTGTTAATGTTTTTAATACTACGAAAAAAGAGTGGGTGGTGACTGATTACAAGATTACACCCTTGAGTTTTTGCAGTATCAATAGCTGTTTCAGTCACATCGAGTGAGTACAGAATACCTGTGATTTCAGCATCAGGGTCGCCGAGCTGAAGCCCGCAATTGTCATAGGATTCCTGCAATGAAAGAGGGACCAGATGTTCAATTTGAGAAAACAAATCTTTGCACTTCATAATGTGATGATAATTATCAGGATACAAACCTACTAAAAATATAATCCGTATCTTTGAAAAAAATTTTCTGTTATGAAAAAATCTTTACTTGTAGCCGCATTATTCATTCTGACGATTGGAAGCGGCATCGGACAACAGGTGTTTTACAGTGGTTTTGAATCATGGGACGATGTAAACACACCGACAAACTGGATTGGGCCAGCCACAAACATTACTCTTACAGATGTTGATCAGTACACAACAGCAGTATTAGAGGGGTCTTACGCTATGCAGATAAATAATGATACCACTGCACACAAAAGAGTTTCTACAAAAGCTAACATTAGTGTTACAGCAGGTCAGGTTTACAACGTGTCGTATTATGTAAGAGGTACTGGAGAAATCCGGTCTGCAATTTATCGTGGATCAAATACTACTTACAGCTCATATGCAGTAATCAACAGCACTACATATACCAAAGTAACACAAACACTGATTTGTGATACAACTACGTCAACAGCTGAATTTGTTCTTTCAGTACGTAATACCTCTGCTGCAAATGATCATTTACAGGTTGATTCATTTTGCGTTGTAGTTGGAACTTCAAGTTCAGTATCAATTCATGACATTCAGTACACAACAGATGCAAGCGGCAATAGTCCATATCTGGGAAGTCCTGTAAACACCGGTGGTATTGTAAGTGCCGTTAAGAGTGGTGCCTACTGGATTCAGAACGGAACTGGTCCATGGAGTGGAGTATATGTATATGATAACGTAAATACTCCAGCCGTTGGTGACAGTGTTACATTTGCCGCAATTGTTGATGAGTATTACAATCTTACTGAGCTGAAATCAATCAGCAGCTTTGTAAAAGTGAGTTCAGGAAATCCTGTTCAGGTTACAGCAATAAATATTCCTGACGGAGCTGAAGAAATGTATGAAGGCGTTTTGGTAAAAGTGACCAATGCTGCATGCGAATCACTTCCGGATACTTATCTCGAATGGGTTGTTGGTGATGGAATGAGCACATTAAAAGTTGGAGACCTGATTTTTGCTTACACACCTACTATTGGAACACATTATGACATCACCGGTGTGATGGATTACAGTTACAGTGAGCGTAAAATCCAGCCACGTTCGGCAGCTGATGTAACCATTTACAATGCTATTGATGAGGTTGAAGTAAGTGCCTATACCTATCCCAACCCGGCTACTGAAAATGTGACTATTGAAGCAGACATGACCGGTTCAATCAGCATCAGTGATATGACAGGCCGCGTAGTTTACTCAGGTATATTCAACTCGATTGCCAATGTTAATGTTTCGGACATGGCTCCGGGACTGTACACTATATCATTAATGGGTGAGAACGGAAACTATTCAACCAGCAAACTGATGGTTAAATAATTTGGAATTTCATTCCGGAGACCGTCATGTAGACAACTACATGGCGGTTTTTTTATTTGGCTCTGTTGAGATTTAGCTCAATTCCCTCAAGGCCGCGGTTAATATCCACGGGCATATCGTGAATGAGCAGGAGTGTCCATTGGCCTGTTTCGTTTAATTTCACAGAGGAAATAACATCAAAACTGATTTCGCGGTAGTCTTTTTGTTCGGCGCCGTTGAATTCGCCATCGTTGTTTCGGATTTGCAGGGAAATTTTTTTCTTTCTGATGGACCCATCGCTCGAAGAAAGAGAGGCACTCAAATTCAATGTGGAAAATGTAAAGTCGGTTTTGTACCTGAGTTTTCCGGTGATGGAATACAGCATGGAGGTATCAGCAACTTCAAAAGAAAACTTTATCGGTTCTGACGCCGGCCAGGCATTATTGCTGAATTTGTGATAGAAAGTTTCCGTTTTTTTTTCATCGGAACTGCAGGCTGAAAATAACAGCAGCAAAAAGGGAATTAATAAAAAACTACGCATTTTGTTGTTTCTTATTTAAATGATCAAGCATATCCAAAGCCAGATTTGCCATGAAAGAGGCGCCGGTTTTAAGTGCCTTTTCATCAATATCGAATGTTGAAGTGTGGAGATTCGAAGAGGGTTTTCCGGATATAGGATCAGAAATTCCAAGTCTGTAATACACACCGGGAATTTGTTGCGAGAAGTATGCGAAATCCTCTGCAGTCATTCGAAGCGGCAGGTCCACCACGTTTTCATTTCCCAGAAATTCAACGGCGGAATTGCGTGCAAAAGCAGTTAATTCATCATCGTTAACAAGAAACGGATATCCTTTATGAATAAATACCTGGCAGGAGGCGCCAAAACTTTCGGCAATGCCGGTTGAAATTTGTTCTATCAGCTCGTGAGTCCTGCTGCGCCAGTTTTCGTCGAATGTGCGGATGGTGCCATCAATTGTTACTTTATCGGGAATAATATTGGTGCGTCCATCGGCAATGAAGCGTCCAAAAGAGAGTACCGTAGGGATTGAGGGACTTGCAAAGCGGCTTGGAATCTGCTGGAGTGCCACAATAATCTGCGCAGCGATGACCACCGGATCGATGTTGAGTTCAGGAGTAGCGCCATGGCCGCCGCGACCTGTTACCGTAATATAAATTTCATCGGTTGAAGCCATGTAACGGCCAGGTTTCATGCCCACTGCGCCCGTTTTCAGTTGTGGGAGCACATGTTGCCCGATGATGGCGTCAACATCGGGATTTTTAAGAACATTTTCCTCAATCATTTTAATGGCGCCGCCAGGAAATGTTTCTTCGGATGGCTGAAAAATGAGTTTGACAGAGCCTGAAAAATCAGACTTCATATTATTCAGAATGTAAGCAGAGCCAAGTAAGGAAGCGATATGAGCATCATGACCACAGGCGTGCATGACATCCGGATCTTTGCTGCAGAAATCAAGATTTGTTTTTTCCTGAACAGGCAACGCATCCATGTCGGCGCGCAACGCAACACATTTTCCGGTGTTGTTTCCGTTGATAATGGCAACAATACCATGACCACCGACACCGGTTTGATGCGGAATGTTCCATTTAGTCAGAACCGACGCAATAAAAACTGCTGTCTGCTCTTCCTGTCCTGATAGTTCGGGATATTGATGAAAATGACGCCGGAATTTTACCAATTCAGGGAAAATATCTTCGGTAAGGGTTTGAATTTGCTGTTTGTGTTGCATACTTAAAAGTCAAGGCTAAATGAGAGCACATATCGTGGGCTGGTAACGACCATTTCTTCAATCCCCCAGGCTACATCGAAGCGAATGAAATACCCCATCAGTGAGGTTCTCAGACCCATGCCGACACCACCAACCAGCGGATTCCGCGGTGTTTTAACGACGACCCATATTGGTTTCTGATAATAATATTCGGGGACCATAATATTTTTATCGGAGTACGGGTTCAGACCCAGCCAGGCAGAGCCGAGATCGCCAAATCCGACTACCTGAAAATTGTTTACGAACTGTGATTTTATTGGGCGATTGAGCAGGTAGCGGAAAACAGGGAATCTTAATTCGGAATTAATGACGGCAAAAGTGTTTCCGTTGCGGATATTCTGCGGGAATCCCCTCATATTGGTTGCCAGTGTCTGAAAGGCGAAATTCATGCTTGTATCAACCGGTTGTTTGTTGTTGAATGTTGGCAGGAAAGTGTTGTCGGTACCACCCAGAAAATACAGCAATCGTGTAGATCCGAAAGAAGTTCCGAAGGCCACCCGGTTGGCCCAGATAAAGGTTCGGTGAATGCGTGAATAGTGTCTGAAATCGAAACCTGCTGTTATTAAATTAAGTTCCGTTTTATTGATTCCCTGATAAAACTCGGTAAATATTTTATAGCGCAGGCCATAATAAATGTTGGTCATCGGGGAGCGCGTGTTGTCGAAAATGAGTTCAAGTTTTGCACCGCCCCAAAACATATTGATATCTGGTGTTTGAAGGGACATATCATCGATGCTTTTATACACCTGATTGTCATATTTTGCCGTTGCCGTTGCGCGTACAGCCAGAACAGGCGAGAAGGGCCATTTGAAAATATAATTCACATCGTGCAGATGGTGTTTGATGTAGGTTGTTTCGCTGGCACCATCGTACGACTGACGATGAAATACGACCTGACGGTCGAGGCGGTTTGTCAGATTTTCATAACTGAGGAAATACTCATTATTGTCGAGCGAGAACGAAGACCTGACCACTCCTGAAATACGTTTATCCTCGAGCACATCGGCCACACTCATCTGGAAAAGCGCATTGTTGCCCGCATTGTTATAGCTGATAACAGATTTTGTATAGGGTTGATAGGTCGAATTCAGAAAGGAGAAATCGAGCTGGGAGACCAGTTTTTCGATGGAATATTCGACATCATAATTCATCTGATGAGGCAAAACAAATTTATCCACTTTAACAGAGTCCTTTTTGTTGTCGGGTTTTGTTTTATTGTTTGTTTTTGAGCCGGATGTAGTGAATTTATAGTTGTAGACATTAACGCCGGACGAGTCGGTATCGGGCGAAATAAAGCCCTGTCGGTCATCTTTCTTGTCCTGTTTCTTTTTAAGGGTGTCTTTTGGCAATTCAACCGGCTTATACAATAGTTCTCTTTCGTTTGCCCATGAGGTAGGTGAAAGATTTTTTGTGCTGGTAAAATCAGCCGGATTCACTTTTTCGGCAATAACAATCTGCGATTTTTTGCCAGTAGTAAATACCTGAGTTGTAAAATCGGAATTCAGATACGATTCGGATTCACGAATACCACGGTTATAATTTGTTACAGGAAATCCAGTTGTAAAGTATCTGTAATGAATGGCCGTATCGACATAGGCAATGGTACTGTCGAAATAGGCGATTTTCAGATTCTGTATTCCGTTTTCATCGGTCAGGTAAGAGAAGTATTTATTGTCAAACGGCATGGGGGCGGTTTCGGAAGCGATAGGCGTGTTGGTAATCCGCCTCAGTAGCGGGCTTCGTGTGACCACATCGTAAGCAAAGATATCGAATGAAGGTTGTTTGATAATTATTTCGGAGTTATCGGTAAGATAGGTCGGCTGCTCAAGCACCAGTGAGTCCGAAGTTCTGTTGGAAGCAAAAGCAATGAGGCGATTATTGATAAACCGTGGCTGCAAATCATCATACACATCGTTGGTTAACCTTGTGTAGGATTTGCTTCCGGTGTAAAACAGAAAAATATCGCTGTAGCCATCCACAATTGCAGACATAACCAGAACAGCCCCATCGGGAGAATAGGACATGTCGGTCACTTTATTGAGGTTGTCGATAAAAAATTCCTCGCGTGTACGCTCATTAATATTGTAGAGATACAATTTTCTGCGACCTTTGTTTTCAACTTCCCATGTAAAGAGTCCGGAAGTCGGATGCCAGGCGGTGAGAGGATATGACATGTCAGGATTATCGTCCATTTTGGTACCGAGGCGGAACAATTTCTTTTTTTTCTGCGTTTGCCGATCGACAATAAATAATTTTTTCTTATTGAATTTATCCATCACATAGGTTACATACCTTTGATCAGGACTCATTTTTATCTGGTAATAGTGATTTTTCTTTTTGATTTTGATGGGCACATTCTGATCCGGAATGTTGTCGCGACCGGCTATATCATTTGCATATAGTGTTTGGTAATAATTTTTCCAGTCGCGGATAAGATTTTTGAAAGAAGTGCCCAGGACAAACAGGAAGCCATTTTCAACGTTGCGCGACACCTTGGTCATATAAATAATATTGGGGATCATGTTGGCGCCATAGCGGTCTGCAACAAATTTCCACACGGAGTGACCAGCCAGCGTAGCGTCAGGACCTTCGAGGTGATTGAATTTTTTGAATTTTCCGGATACAATGGCATCTCGGAACTGTTCGTCAAGCGTAGTACTCCAGTTTTCGGAAAGGTAATCAACCAATCCGTTAATATACCATTCGGGCAGTGCGACCAGCGTTGAATTTTTTACATTGGCGCTGATTTGGTCGCCATAGAGCATCTGCTGAATGATAACACGAGCAATTCCGCCTCTGATCTGTTTTTCGAGGTTTAAATAATTTCCGTCGAAATAGAGAAAGACTTTATTATCGACCACATTTGTAATACCGCCGGTATTGTACAGCACTTCATTATCAAGGCCAATGTTTGAGGATTTCAGTTCACTGAGGTTGTTGAAAACGATGAAGCGGATTTTGGTTTCCGGCTTATAGCTGAGTTTTTCCGAAATTTCATTCAGTGCTTTGGAGGCATATTTTGCGGCGTTGATGGTGAGCTTGCGGCCGTCCTGATAAAAAATAAAATCGAATTCTTTGAACCGAAACTGGCTCCAGATGCGTTCTTCGTTATACTGAACCCGGTTTTTTCCAAACGTCATATTGCTGCCGCTGTAAAACTGAGCAGAAGCCGTGTTGAAAAAAAACAACACCGGTATGAATACTATAATCCATAACGGAAATAAGGCGCGCATAATGACCGTATTTTGTACGGGATTGTAAAAGTACGAAAAAATTCTTGTTTTATTGCATGAAATTATAGCCGGGTGCACTTTTAGAATGTGAAAATCGTTTATTGAAGATAAACCGGG
>CAYSCE010000003.1:0-32424 GCA_964429475.1 uncultured Bacteroidaceae bacterium
CTTCGTAGCTGTAACGAATGGTGCGCGAAAACTGCGAAATGCGTTCGGCAAACAAGGAATCGGGCAGAATGCGCACCAGGTTGATGGGAAAATACACCTGCCATATGCGGGTAGCAGTTTCGCGCCACTCGAGCGATGCTTTCAGATGGCTGATGTAGCGCTCATAGTCGGGCCGCAGCTGATAGCTGAATCCGGTAGAAAATTTCAGCAAGGGATGGCTGCTCTGTGAAAAATGGCGGTTGCTCACCGGAATGCTCAAATTGGCTTCGGTACTTACTTCGGCCGAGTTGAACGGCAGTCCCGAAATGACATCGTTTTCGTCATCAAAAATGGTTTTCTGTAATTCAAGTCCGCCTTTGAATTTGAAATTGAACAACTCGGCACCATGAAACAGATTTTTGTTTTTATACACCAGGTTGCCGGCGGTTCCGAGGTTTCCTGAGGAATTGGTGCCTTCGATTTCGGCATTGATGGACTGTACGGGAAATTGGCTGAGCTCGATATAAGCATCAAGCGGTACGTGCGCGTTACCTTTAATTCCGGTTGTGTCGGGCACAAAACGAATGTTGATGTATTTGAAAACATTCAGGCTGCTTAGCTCTACCTGTGTTTTGTTGGCTGCTGCGAGACTAAAAAAATGACCTGGTTTGATAAATGTTTTCCGGGCTATTACTTTAGGCTTCACACGCATTTTCTGGTAGGTCAGAAAGCAAAGCGTGTCAGATGACTGTTTATTGCGGGCTGTTTTTACATATAGTAAAGTATCGTATTTGGTTTGTGTTTCTTTGCTGATCTCAAAATCGGGAAGCACATACAGGTTGCGGATCTGATATTTCTGGTGATTATAAAAAACGGTGGAATCGCCCTGCGTTTTTCCACTTCGATATGGCCGGTTGACGACGAGTTTTATGTTCAGTTTTTTATCACCTATGGTTGTATCAACTTCGTAACGGATGTACGACTGGCTAAAAGCGAAGTAACCCATGTTTTTCAGCTCGGTGTTGATCAGCAGACGCTCATCTTCGAGAACATCTTCATCGAATATGGCGCCGGAAACAATTTTTGATTCTGCTTTTCTCGAAGAAAGATAACTGTTTATGTTGGGGTCGCTACTGATAAAATCGACATTATTAATGGTATAGGGCGTGCCTGCTTTTACAGTGTAAAAAACCTTGGCTTTCTTTTTCTTTTTGGTATAATACACCGAGTCGGTCACTGAAGCATTGAAATAGCCATGTTTCTTGCAATAAAGGGTCATCTGGTGTACCGACTGGGCTGTCTGCAGACTATCAAGAAAAACGGGTTCTTCGCCGATTTTTTGCATCAGAATGGTGCGAAGGGTCCGGTTGGCTTTACGTGCGTTTTTTTGGTCATCAATCTCGTAATCCGGATTTCGGGCGAGTTTTCGCTGGTCTTTTTCATTAATCCGTTTTACTTTTTCTTCGGTTTTATCTTTGAGCAAACTGCCCATGGTGTACACACCGGCATGCAGGCGGGCTCCCAGAAAGCGGCGGTTCTGATGTTGACGGATCAAGGCATCCAGATCATAATAATCCAGATTATCGCTATCGTATGAGAAACTTGTTTTGATCAGTAGGTTTTTACCCGGGTTGTGTTTGGTGGTGCTGCACGACGATAAAAGCAACCCCGTAAGGAAAGCAATGAACAGAAAATATTTTGTACAGCTGTTATTCATACCGGAGTGATTCGATTGGGTCGAGTTTAGCCGCTCTGGCTGCCGGAAGCAGTCCCGATAAGATGCCCACCAGCAGGGTAAGGAAAAACCCCAGCGCTATCCAGCCCCAGGGAACAATAAAGGAACTGTCAAGAAAAATACTGATAATATTGCCGGTCAGCACACCCAGAATAATTCCGAGGATACCGCCCATCTGCCCGACTACAATGCTTTCGATCAGAAACTGATTGCGGATGGCAATGCTGGTAGCGCCCATGGCCTTGCGCACACCGATTTCGCGCGTACGCTCCGACACACTCACCAGCATAATATTCATCAATCCGATGGAAGCTCCGATGAGGGTAATTAATCCGATCAGCGTGGCAGCCAATGTTACGTAGCGGATATTTTCGAGCAGCATGGTGGCCATACTGTCGCTTTTTCGGATTTCGAAATTGTCGGGCTGGCCGATTTTTATTTTACGAATGGACCGGAAAATACCGGTTGCCTCACCAACACCGGTTTCCAGCAATTTGGTGTCGTTGGGCATAACATTAATACGAAATGATCCATCGGTTGAACTGAAATAGCGTCGGACTGTCGTAACCGGCACCAGACATGAGTTGTCGCCCGAAAAGCCGAAACTGCTTCCTTTACTTTTCATTACACCAACAACGGTAAATTTCATCGATCCGATAACAATCTGTTGTCCGACCGGATTCTGTCCGCCGGGAAAAATTGATTCTTCGAGTCCGGAGCCGATGATGGTAACGTTTCGGCCCATGGTGATTTCCTGTTTCGAGAAATTGCGGCCCGAGCCAATTTCCTGTCCGCTTGTAAGCATGTAGTTTTCGTCGATACCAAGCACACCGATATTCGGGTTTGACTTTTCGTATTTCGATTTTGCAGTAGCAGTGTTGGTTGCATTAATATATACCGAAACGACAGCCGGAAACTGATAGCGTTTTTTAAAATCGACCACCTGGCTCCAGGTAATATCTTCGTATTCGATCCTGCTGTCGGGGCCGCCATGACCGCGCATGCCCACATCGGAAATGGTAAAGGTGTTGCTGCCCATTCTGGAAAAATTCGAACTCAGGGAATATTTGATGGATTCGATGGCGGTCAGAATGCTGATAAGGGCCATGATTCCGAAAGCAATAATCAGAACAGTCAGAATGGTCCTGAGCAAGTGACTTCTGACCGATCGCAGCGCGATATTAAGGCTTTCACCAATGATTTTTAGATTCATTTCAGTATATTAAAACGGGTCAGAATTCCGAAAACAAATGCCCAGAGAACAATAGAAAAGCAGAAATACACAATAACATTTTTCACATCACTGAACCATCGTCTTACAATAAATGCTGTCAGGGGAAGTGAAAGCAGTAAAGGGCCAAAAAACAGCAATAAGGGTAACCCATATTTTTTTAATGCCAGCCGGCGGCGGTAGCGCTTCATCCATCCAGCCCGGGGAGCATGGGGTTTTGGTGGAAAAAATTTGTTGTAAAAGTGAATGATTTCGGCTGAGAAAAAATAGAACAGAAAGAATCCGAAAAGACCACCCAATGAAAGACTTATCACTGTTTCCCAATAGTCGAAACCACTGGTTACTGCAACAGGTCCGGCAAATAAAAATTTGTAGGTACTGATGGCAATAACATAGAGATATTCATAAAACCTGTTAGTGAGAAACAGTATGCTGGACATATTTCTGAATTATTCTTTCCGGCCGTAAGCGAGATCACCTGCATCGCCCAAACCAGGAACAATATACGCATGTGCCGTCAGTTCCTCATCGATTGCAGCAGCCCAGATGTGCACTTTTTTATGCGGCAGGTGCTGCTTGACATATTCAATACCCTGTGTGCTGGCTATCGCAGTTGTAACATGAATTTCATCGGGAATTCCAAACTGAAAAAGTTCCTTGCAGGTTAATACCAGCGATGAACCGGTAGCCAGCATGGGATCGGCCAGAATGAGTGTTTTGCCTTCAATTTCCGGACAGCTGACATATTCAACCTGAATGGTAAAGCGGCCGTCTTTGTGATGCTTTCTGTACGCTGAAATGAAGGCGCTTTCCGATTTGTCAAAAACATTCAGAAATCCCTGATGAAAAGGAAGTCCGGCCCGAAGGATTGTGGCCAGTACCGGCCATTTTTCGAGCACGGGAACATCCAGTGCCCCTAATGGAGTTGTCACCTCGCGGGGCACATAACTGAGCTTTTTGCTGATTTCGTAGGCAAAAATTTCGCCCAGCCGTTCCAGATTTCTGCGGAAACGCATGCTGTCCTGCTGAATTTCAGCATCGCGAAGCTCACTGACATACTGATTGACGATAGAGATTTCTTTTCCCAGATGATATACCATGGACGTTGTGTTTGATCGCGATAAAAGTACTAAATAATTTCAACAATTCCGGAGCGCTTCATTCAGGAACTTCCTGTTATTGTTTTTGAAAATTCAGATAAAACCCAATGATGGCTTCAATTCCGTTAAAGAAATGATCGGTCCGGTAACTTTCGTTTGGCGAGTGAATGGCATCGGATTCAAGGCCAAATCCCATCAGCAGCGATTTTACTCCTAACACCTCCTCGAATGTAGCAATAATCGGAATACTTCCGCCACTGCGGGTTGGAACCGGCTTTTTACCGAAAACACCAGCCAAAGCCTCTTCCGCAGCCTTATAGGCTTTGCCTTCAATGGGCATTACATAGGGCTGGCCGCCATGCAGAATATCCACTTTTATTTTGGTTGAAGGTGGTGCAATTTTTTCGAGATGCGCCTTGATGAGCTCCGCAATCTGTTCATTGTTTTGATTTGGAACAAGTCTCGAGGATAATTTTGCATATGCTTTCGAAGGCAGAACCGTTTTGGAACCTTCACCGGTATAACCGCCCCAGATGCCGCACATATCCAGTGTCGGACGGATTCCGGTTCTTTCAACCGTAGTGTAACCTTCTTCGCCGAAGACTTCGGCCACATCGATGGCTTTTTTATAATTATCCAGATTGAACGGAGCCTGATTCAATGCAGTTCTTTCAGCATCAGAAACAACCGATACGCTGTCATAAAATCCGGGAATGGTAATACGGCCATGATCGTCGGTGAGCGAAGCAATCATTTTTGCCAGCATGTTAATGGGGTTGGCCACCGCACCTCCAAAAAGACCTGAATGCAGGTCGCGGTTCGGCCCGGTCAGTTCAATCTGCAGATAGGTGAGCCCGCGTAATCCGACTGTGATGCTGGGAATATCGCTGGCAATCATACCTGTGTCCGAAACCAGAATAATATCGCCCTGCAGGCGGTGTTTGTTTTCTTTGCACCATTCAATCATCGAGGGGCTGCCAATTTCTTCTTCGCCTTCGATCATGAATTTGACATTGCATTGCAGCAGATTGTGTTTTACCAGATATTCAAAAGCTTTGGCGTGCATAAAACCCTGCCCTTTATCGTCGTCGGCACCGCGGGCATAAATTTTTCCGTCGATGATGACCGGTTCAAACGGATTGGTTTTCCATAATTCAACCGGATCGACCGGCATTACATCATAATGAGCATACACAATCACGGTCGGAAAAGACGGGTTCAGTATTTTTTCGCCATAGACAACCGGGTTCCCCTGAGTGGGGCAGATTTCGGCCAAATCGGCACCAGCTTTCAGCAAGCTGTCTCTCCAATATTCGGCAGCTTTTACCATGTCCTGCTTGTGTTCGCTTTCGCTGCTTATAGAAGGAATACGCAGCAGGTCAAATAATTCGTTCAGGAAGCTTTCGCTGTTTTTTTCAATATAAGTGCGGATTTCGTTCATGGGGATTGATTTTTAACAAAGATACAAATTTTCCACAACCGGGATAATATTAAGGAGTGGTGCCAGTATAGATAATAATTCAACTTTTTGAATATTAATTAGTCTTACCGATGCAACTTATCAGATAGAAATTCTATCTTTGTAACCAATTCAATCTTTTGTTTTGTATGTTTCGTCTGGTATTTTTAATTTTTTTAGTTTTTTTTCTCAGTGTTCCTCAATCGGAAGCACAGATTGCTGTTGATTATTCCCTGACCCCGACTCAATTGGTTCAGAATGTGCTTCTTGGGGGCGGCGTTTCAGTTTCTAATGTGACCTTTACCGGTGGTGCAGATATGCGTGGTACTTTTTCCGGTACTTCCAATATAGGAATTGATGAGGGTATTATTCTGGCGACCGGCGACATAGCTGTTGCAATCGGCCCCAATGGTTCTGGCAGCGAAGATAATGGCGGCGGTGTTGCCGGTGATTCACAGCTCGATGCATTGATTTCGGGGACTACCAATGACGCAGCGGTGCTGGAATTTGACTTTGTACCATCATCCGACACGATACGTTTTTTCTATGTTTTCGGAAGCGAAGAATATCCCGAATATGTCTGTTCCGATTTCAATGATGTTTTTGCCTTTTTTCTCAGTGGCCCCAATCCGCTGGGTGGCAACTATACCAACGAAAACATTGCAAAAATTCCGGGAACCAGCATACCGGTAGCCATCAACTCCATTAATCCCGGCACCACAGGCGCCATGGGAACCCCGGGTGGCTGTACTTCGCTGGCATACAGCTCGTTGTACAACGACAACACCGGGGGCACGACAATACAGTATGATGGTTTTACCGATGTTCTCGAAGCTTCGGCGGTTGTTGTGGCCTGCTCTACGTATCATATAAAAATTGCCATCGCTGATGTTACTGATTTTTCATACGACTCGGGCGTTTTTCTGAAAGCAAAAAGTTTTAGTTCTCCGGCTGTCAGCATTTCGGCCGTAGGGTCTTCTTTCGATTCCACCATGGTTGAAGGTTGCGGTTATGCGTCTTATATATTTACCCGCGGAGGTGATGTTTCATCCGATTACACCATTCATTATCTGATTTCCGGAACAGCACTCAACGGCATTGATTATGCCGATCTGGCAGGAAATCCGATTGCCGACAGCATTACCTTTGCAGCCGGTCAGGATTCGGCCTTTTTGTACATCGACCCGGTAAATGATAATATTTCCGAAATGACAGAGACAATAAAACTGTCAATCCCTCAGGTGATCAGTTGTATTGATGACACTTTGTCTGCAACCATTTATATTACCAATGTGGATCCCATCACCATCAATCTGACGGGTGACACTGTTATCTGCGCCGAAGCCGGTGAATCGTCTACTTTACTGGTAGATTTTATCGGTGGTTACGGCCCGTTCAACTTTGTATGGGATCAGGGTCTGGGAAACAGCCACGAAGTGGTTGTGACACCTCAGATTCCGACCATTTATACAGTATCAATTCTGGATTCCTGCGGAAACGAATCGTCGGTGAAGTCGATTACTGTTTATAACGAATGTGAAATTCGTGTGACAAACGTTGTTACACCTAATTCAGATGGAATCAACGATAAAGTTGTATTTCCGAATCTTGAGTTGTTCCCGAATTCCGAGCTGCTCGTTTTTAATCGCTGGGGTAACATTGTCTATCACAACGACTGTTATGCAAACGACTGGGAGCCAAGCGATTGTGCCGAAGGAACTTATTTCTACATTTTACGTAAAGCAGCTGGAATGATACTTCCTGAAAACGAATATCATGGAACTTTAACCATTTTAAAAAACCACCAATGATCAGACTCAAAAAACGACTGTTTTTTTTCTTCCTGATGGTGTTGCCTGCCTTTGGCGCTTATAGTCAGCTCACGGTTACATCGGGATTGACAGCCGCTCAATATGTCGACTTCCTTGTCGGCGCAGGTATTACATACAGCAATGTTGTTTATACAGGCGACCCACAGGCAATAGGTAAATTCGTTACCGGAGCTACTCCAACCAATCTTGGAATCGCTTCGGGTGTGGTAATGTCAACCGGATACGTGAATGGAACCGGCACTTCGGCCATTGGTAGTGCTGTTGGCAATTTTGTAAGTACCTCAACACTCGGAAATTCTGATGCGAATTTACAGGCACTCATTCCTTCCTATACCATCAACGATGCAACGAAAATTGAATTCGATTTTGTTCCGGTGTCCGATACCATCAAGTTTCGCTATGTTTTTGGCTCCGAAGAATATCCTGAATGGGTAGGCAGCAGCTACAACGACGTATTTGGTTTCTTCATTTCGGGACCCAATCCTGCCGGAGGAAACTATTCCAGTTATAATATTGCCAGAATTCCCAACACTACGCTTCCTGTAACCATCGATAATGTCAACACCGGCTCCTACAACCAGTATTATGTCAATAATGAGGGTCTAGGCGGAACAACCATTGTTTTTGATGGATTTACAACTGTATTGACGGCCTGGGCACTCGTTACGCCTTGTGTTCAGTATCATATCAAACTGGCTGTTGGCGATGCCGGCGATGCCGTCTATGATTCCGGCGTTTTTCTTGAAGCAAACAGCTTCTCCAGCCCCACACTGAACGTCTCTACAACCTATGTGAACGATACCACCATTGGTACTTTTGCAATGGAAGCCGGCTGTAACGATGTTACAGTTTGTTTTGCATTGTCAGACCCGCCGGTAACCAATTTCAATGTGAATTATACCATACTGGGTACAGCTACCAATGGAGTTGATTATGCCACCATACCCAATTCTCTGGTGATTCCCGCCGGAAGCGATTCAATCTGTCTTTCCATCAGTCCCACCATGGATAATCTGGCCGAAGGCGTTGAAACCATTATACTTGTTCTTCAAAATCAGATCAGTTGCAACACGGTTTCCGATACTGTTGAAATCATGATTCTCGATTACGACCAAATGGTTATCAATATGTCACCCGATACAAGCGTTTGTGCCGATACAGCGCATATCTGGACGCTGGGTACCATGGGACTGCCGCCGTATACCTATGCCTGGAATAACGGACTTGGAACGCAGACAGCCTACGATGTTGTTCCAACGGCTACCACTACCTATGTGGTTACGGTTACTGACTATTGTAATCATACTTCAACCGCCGATGTGGTTGTTTCTGTTGGTGGTGCCACGGTAGATCTGGGACCCGATCGTGAAATCTGTGAAGGACAGTCTGCTACGCTGACCGCAACGGCCAATACCACTGAATTGTTGTGGAGTACAGGTGCAACATCTTCCTCCATTTCTGTTTCGCCCGCGACCGATACTACATATACGGTTGTAGCAGGCTCGGGATTATGCACCGCCAGCGATACCATTCTTGTGATTGTCCACGACCAGCCGGTCGTTTCGGCTGATATCGATCCTGGAAATATTTGCAGCGGAGAGGAAGCAAGACTCACTGCTTTCGGTGCCGAAAAATACATATGGTCCAGTAATCCAACCGATGCATCTCTTATGCAGGTGCCAGGAGCCATAAACGATGCTTTTACCGTTACACCAAAAAGCACTACGACCTATCAGGTTACAGGCTCCAATACCGGTGGCTGCTCGGCAACGGCAACAGCTCATATATTGGTTTCACCAGTACCTGTAGCAGGATTTTTCGTTCAGCCTCCCATTGCTTCCTCTTTCGATCCCACTTTCCATTTTTACGATCTCTCAAGCGGAAATCCTGTCAGTTGGCTGTGGGTACTCAGCGATGGATCAACATTTACTACGCCGGAGTTTATTCATCAATATCCGGTAAATGACTGGGGCGAGTTTCCGGTGATTCTCTATGTTGAAAACGCCAGTGGTTGCAAGGATAGTGTTGTTCAAATGATAGAAATCAGGCCCGATTACACCCTGTATATTCCGAACGCGTTTTCGCCGAACGAAGACGATAATAATGACTATTTTCATATCAGTGGCGTAAATCTGCCTTCCGAAGATTTCAGTATCCGCATTTATAACCGATGGGGCAATCTGGTCTTCGTTTCTTCCGATCCGGCTTTCCGCTGGGACGGTAAATCAAACAACGGCAACGTCATTCCCGGATCGTATGCCTTTGTACTGCACTTCCGCGATACCATGGGCAATTTCCATGTACAGCATGGCGAAATTGTGGTGATATATTAACAGGTTACTGCTAAAATTCATCTCGCTGTATTTTCTTACCTTTGCAGGGTAAAAACACAGTAACATGAAAAAGAAAATTGCCATTAATGGTTTTGGCAGAATTGGCCGCCTGACTTTTCAGGCATTATTGAAAAATAATCAGGTTGAAGTAGTTGCAATCAACGACCTCACCAACGCAAAAACGCTGGCTCATCTGCTGAAATACGACTCGGTTCACGGTCGCTTCGGCGGTACTGTCAGTGCCGATGATAACAGCATTACCGTTGACGGAAAACAATATACCATCTATGCCGAAAAAGACCCTGCAAATCTGCCCTGGAAAAGCCTGGGCGTTGATATTGTAGTTGAATGTACCGGTCGCTTCCGCAAAAGAGCTGACCTCGAAAAACATCTGGCTGCCGGTGCCCGCAAAGTAGCATTGAGCGTGCCTGCCGATAAAAGCAACGATGTTGATTTGACTGTGGTAATTGGCGTAAATGACAATCTGCTCAGCAAAGAACATGTATTGGTCAGCAATGCAAGCTGTACCACCAACTGTCTCGGACCGATTGCCAAAGTGCTCAACGATACGTTTGGCATAGAGCGCGGATTGATGAATACCATTCATTCCTACACCAACGATCAGATTATTCTCGATGCACCCCATAAAGATCTGCGCCGGGCCCGCGCTGCAGCTGTATCGATTATTCCAACCAGCACAGGCGCTGCCAAAGCTATCGGCCTGGTGATTCCCGAACTTACCGGTAAACTCGACGGCCTTTCCATGCGCGTTCCTACACCCGATGGCTCTGTGGTTGACCTGACCGTAGTTCTGAAAAAAGCTGTTACAGTGGCTGAAGTTAACGAAGCCATGCAAAAAGCTGCCGAGGGTCCTATGAAAGGTATACTGGAATATACCACCGACCCGCTTGTAAGCTGTGACATCGTTGATAATCCGCATTCATCCATTTTCGATTCATTACTTACACAGGTGATTGATGGAAATATGGTGAAAGTTATTTCCTGGTACGACAATGAATTCGGCTATTCGCAGCGTCTGGCCGATCTTGCCGTTAAAATGAGTACCCTTGAATAAGCGAAAATGAATTTTCTGACTATTATAATTGCTTGTTTCATTCTGATTGGGCTTGCTGTGGCCGGTATCGCCATCAAAATGTTTCTGATAAAAGGCGGCGAGTTCAAAAAGCAATGTTCCGTCAAAGATCCCAAAACGGGCGAATCGCTTGGCTGTTCATGCGGAGGCAATGGTAAATCCTGCCACAATGCAAATTAAAATGTTGATGCTATGAGCCCTGTAATGAAACATGAAAATCTGATGGATAATTTTTCAGAAGATGATTATTACCGGATTGACCGCTACGACGAGGAGTCGCTGAAAAATCTGAAAGTTCATTATTATGAAATTCTGAAACATCTGGGCGAAGATCCCGAGCGCGAAGGATTGCTGAAAACACCGGAACGCGTGGCCAAATCCATGCAGTTTCTAACACATGGTTATCATGCCAATCCCGAACAGATTCTACGCTCGGCCCTCTTCCGCGAAGACTACCGCGAAATGGTCATAGTGAAAGACATTGAAGTATATTCCATGTGCGAACATCACATGTTGCCGTTCTTCGGAAAAGCTCATGTGGCCTATATTCCCAATGGGTATATAGTCGGGCTGAGCAAAATCCCGCGCATTGTCGATGTCTTTTCACGTCGCCTTCAGGTGCAGGAACGGCTCACCACGCAGATTAAGGATTGTATTCAGACGGTATTGAAACCGCTCGGCGTGGCCGTTGTTATCGAAGCCCATCACCTGTGTATGATGATGCGTGGCATTCAGAAACAAAACAGCATAACCACTACCTCCGATTTTACCGGTGTTTTCCGCAACGATAAAACACGCGCCGAATTCATGACTCTTATCAGTGCGCGTCTGCATTAAAACTTTGTAATTTTGTAAAAAAAAGAAATATGGACAACAACTTTTCGAATTATAGCGAACCTCAGGTATTCACCCGCGAAAGCGCAGGTGCACGCTCGGGCTTTGTAGCCAATGTGTTTGCATGGATGTTTGGCGCACTCATTATTACTGCTGTGCTGGCCTTTCTGTTCGGATCGCAGGAATCACTGATTCGTCTGCTGTACAGCGAAACAGGTATGACTCCGCTGGGATGGATCGTCGCCCTTGCTCCGGTCGGACTTGTATTACTGATGTCATTCGGTTTTCAGAAACTCTCTGCCGGCGCGCTGATGGCGGTTTTCATGCTCTATGCTGCCTTAATGGGCGCCAGCCTGGGATTTATTTTCCTTGCTTACCAGCTTGGAACTATTTTCCTTGCGTTTATTATTTCGGCCGGCATGTTTGCGCTGATGGCCATTGCAGGTTATACCACCAAAATGGATCTGACCCGCTTCGGAAACATTCTGATGATGGCGCTGGTTGGTGTTGTAATTGCCAGTGTGGTGAATTTATTTCTTGGCAATCAGATGATGGATACCATTATTTGCATCGTTGGCGTGCTGGTGTTTACCGGATTGATTGCTTATGATATGCAGAATATCAAGAAAAATGCGGCTTACGCCATGGCCAATCCCGAAGCCGGACGCAAAATGGCTATCATGAGTGCACTGAGTCTCTATCTCAATTTTATCAACCTCTTCCTCATGCTGCTCCGCCTGCTTAGCAGCCGCGATTAATGCATACATATGACATTTTGAAACACCTGTATATACGATGCAGGTGTTTTTTTTCGTTATGAACTTTTCATTTGCCCGCATCCTGAACCTAAAATTTTTATTATGAAACAGATTGTATTTTTTCTTCTGGCTTTGGTAGCGCTGACAGCCTGCCATACCTCGCAACAAGCCGATGCCTACCGGAATGTTCGATTTACAGAAGGTGCTTATTCTGCAGACGGAGAAATGGGTTCGATACGAACCGGAGGCCTTCCTGCAAATTATGGAGACAACACCGCAGGCGTTGAAGCAGCAAATCCGGCACCAGGACCCACTTCGGCATTTTCGCCCGACCAGATGATTATTTACAACGCTTACCTCGATATGACAGTGAAAAATGTGGACACTGCCAGCGCCAGAATTATTGCTGTGGCGAAAAAATACGAAGGATATGTTGTGTCGGCCGGCAACCGCAGTACCACCATACGTGTGAAGTCGGAACACCTGAACAGCGCATTAAAAGAGCTGGAAGTACTGGGAAAAGTCACTTCAAAAAATATTTCGGGCGATGATGTAACGCAACAGTTTAAAAATCTTGGCATTCGTCTCGACAACGCCCGCAAGGCCCGTCTGCGCTATCTTGATCTGCTGGCAAAAGCTGAAGATGTCAAGGCTGCCCTCGAAGTTGAAAAAGAGCTGGAAAGGCTGAATAAAGAAATTGATCTGCTGGAATCGCAGATTAACAACCTCGGCATGCAGGTGCAGTATTCACGCATCACCGTTTCGTTGCAGGAGCGTACCCGGCCCGGCATTCTGGGCTATGTGTTTGTCGGTATTTACAAAGGCGTGAAGTGGCTCTTTGTGTGGGATTGATTGATATAAGATATCCGATTTTTGATTTCTGATTTTTGATCTGGTTTCAAAATCAACCACGATCCCTCAAAAATCTTAAATCTTATATCGTCAATCTTTCGTTATTGCGAAATAATTTTCACTTCTGTTCTGCGGTTCATCTGCCGGGCTTCGTCGCTGGTACCGCTGGCAACAGGCATGGTTTCGCCATAGCCTTTGGCAACAACACGATTGGCAGCAATACCTTTTTTAAGCAGATAAGCGCGCACTGATTCGGCCCGTTGTTGCGACAGAGTCATATTCGAGGCGTCATCGCCCACATCGTCGGTATGACCCGAGATTTCAATCACCATTGCCGGTTTCGCTTTCAGCAATGCTGCCAGCTCATCAAGCGAAGGAAATGATTCGGGGCGCAGGGTTGCTTTACCAAAATCGAAATACACATTTTCGAGTGTAAACACCTGGGCCGGCGTATAAATAACTTCAACCTCATAATGCATAATACCGGGTTCTGAAGGAACTTCCATCAGGCTGTAATCGTTTTCCATCAGAAAATCCTTGTACGAAATTTCGTACGTATCGCCTTCAGCCAACAGGATTTTTGCGGTGGCATCGGCACCGGTTACTGCGCGGAATTTTTTTCCTGTTTTCTGACTTTTAAAAAAGACAATTTCGCCCACTGCATTGGGTTGCCCTTCGGGGTGAACCACTAAGGTGATGAGCGCCATCTGATCGGTCGGAACCGGTTCCTGAGCCATTATTAATGTTGTCGAAAACAATAAAAGGATTGACGCGACTAAAAGTTTTTTATGGAATATCATGGTTGTTTTTTTGATCGTGGGCACATACTAAAACCCATGCCGCAAAGTTACGCATTGACAACAATCCGGCAACAGGTTGTGAATAAATAACGCAAAAAACGGTAAATCTTACATAGGCGTGAATGACATGAGCATTTCAATAACCGTATCGACATAATCCGGATCGTACGAAACCCAAATATAGAGGGAAATATCGACATAGTCAGGATCCACAATCAGCATGGTGCCAATGGCGTAATCATCTTTTGTCCCTTCAATCAATACGCCCTGGTAGCCATTCATTTTTTCTTCATCAAGTTCAATGACATCACTCTCAATAAGAACGCCGTTGTCGGTTGACCAGGTTTTAAGCGTTTCACCCATTTCGTCCCACGTGAGATATTCATCCGTTCGTGGATAAATGCTCATCAGAATATGGCTGTTCGCGGCAGTGAATTTGGTTGCAGACGAGTCTGAAACAACAAAATCGGCCGGAATCTGAAAGCTGGTGCTGTAATCATCCCACGTGTAGGATTTCTAGTCCTGTGCCTGAATGGTGGCCGAAAAACCAATCAGAAGCAGCAAAGTAACAAAAGTTGCAATCGGTCTCATAAGTACATATTTTGATTGCTAATATACGAAATGAAAAGGCGGGTGTCAAGAGACAGCCTTTAAATCCTTAGGTCGCATTTTTTTCTTCAGGAAAGGGTAGGTGAAGACTGCAACAAATATCAAGGCTGCACCTGAATAGAATCCGAGCGACATGTGCTCGGTGTCACCGAAAATAAACCAGGCCAGCAATATGGCATACACCGGCTCGAGGTTGATATGCAGCACCACAAAAAAGGCACTCATTTCCTTCATCAGCCGGATGGCGGCTGTGAAAGCATAAGCCGAGCAAATACTGCCCAGCAGAATCAGATAAAACAAATCGGTTGTGCCGGGCCAGAACGATGAAAATACATCAGGAATCAGGAATGGCAGCGCGATAAGCGCAAATATAAAAGCAAATAACATTTCGTACATGCTTAGCACCTGACTCGGGATTTGTTCCTGCTGCTTTTTATTCAGCACACTGAAAAGCGACGACAGAAAATAGCACACAATGGCCGATATAATTCCGTCAACATAGCGGCTCTCGAAGCGGAAAATGATATAAATGCCGGCAATGATAAAAACACCCGTAATGATATCGAGCCACGAAAAACGTTGTTTCAGAATCAAAGGCTCGAGCAAAGCGGTAAACAACGAACCCACGCCCAGCAAACCCAGTGCTACCGACACATTCGAAAGTTTTATCGCATAGAAAAAAGTGGTCCAGTGTGCAGCCACAACAAATCCGATCGACATACATGACAGAATTTGTCTGGAAGTAAGCTTCAGATTTTGTTTCCGGATTTTCAGAAACAGAAACAAGGTGATGAATGCAATAAAAACCCTGAAAACAACCAGGTGCGGAGCCGGCAACGAAATGAGCTTTCCGAGAATTCCCGTAAACCCGAGCAGCAGCACCACAAAATGCAGTTCCAGATAAGAGCGTAAAGTGATTTTCATAGATAAATGCCGCGCAAAGATAGAGGATTTTACTGCAGATTTAATAACTGCCAGCTAATGCATCGCGATAATTTACTGATGATGAATAATGTTTGTGACAAAGTGAAATAAGTTTTGTATGTTTGCATATAAAACAAATTGTTTTTATGAGACAAATAAGCATAGTATCGGCTATAGTAGTTTTGGTTGCTGCGTTTTCACTTGCATCGTGCACCAAAGC
This sequence comes from uncultured Bacteroidaceae bacterium, assembly GCA_964429475.1. Taxonomy (GTDB): domain Bacteria; phylum Bacteroidota; class Bacteroidia; order Bacteroidales; family DTU049; genus GWF2-43-63. The sequence goes on from CAYSCE010000003.1 coordinate 15,760, forward strand.
AAAAGAAGATAAACTCGGCGAAACCTGGCGACTGGTCCTGATGGAAGAAGATTCCACTGTTACCTGGCTCGAACTCTGGCAGTTTGACGGCGAAAAGCTGATGATTACCAAGCGTCCCGAAGGCTCAACCAATTTGGATACGCTTGCTGTCGGAACCTATTCAGTTAAATCCGGTTTGTCTAAAACCATAGTTACCGTTAACGATTGTAATTATGATTTGTATAATGGCGATTGGGAAGTGTTGACCCTGAACAAGGAAATGCTGGTTATGCTGAATCGCACCGACGGCGATTTTATTTACAGAGAGTTCATGAAAGAATAGCATGGCAAAGACCAAAACCGCCTTTGTCTGTCAGAGTTGCGGTTCTCAATATCCAAAATGGAACGGCAAATGTCCGGGGTGTGGCGAATGGAATACGCTGGTGGAAGAAGTTGTAGCCGCACAACCCGCTAAGCAAGCTGTTTTTGCAAAAGGAGAACTCCCAAAAAAGATTTCCGAAATTGAATATAATTCCGGCAAACGGCAGTCTCTGCTCAATGCCGAACTCGACCGCGTGCTGGGCGGTGGTGTGGTCGAAGGCTCCGTGATACTCATTGGTGGCGAGCCCGGTATCGGAAAATCAACGCTGATGCTGCAGGTAGCCGTTTCGCACCCCGATTTGAAAACTTTATATGTCTCGGGCGAGGAAAGTCTGTATCAGATAAAAATGCGCGCCGAACGTCTTGGTGTGAAAAACGACAATACGTATCTCCTTTCAGAAACCGACACCCAGAGCGTGATTGCGGCCTGCGAAAAGCTGAAGCCCGATTGTCTGGTGGTCGATTCCATTCAAACCATGCATACCGACCGCATTGAGTCTTCATCAGGAACGATCAGTCAGGTGCGTGAGTGTGCATCCGAATTGCAGCAATATTCGAAAAAAAGCGGCGTGCCCGTTTTTATTATCGGCCACATTACCAAAGATGGCAGCATTGCCGGCCCGAAAATTCTGGAGCATATTGTTGATACGGTGCTTCAGTTCGAAGGCGACCGTCATCATGGATATAGAATTCTCCGGACGCTGAAAAACCGCTTCGGATCTGCTTCGGAGCTGGGAATATTTGAAATGACCGCAGGCGGTCTGCGCGAAGTCTCCAATCCCTCCGAAGTATTTTTATCGGATCGCGCCATCGATCTGCCCGGAACGGCCATTGCCACTACGATTGAAGGAGTAAGGCCCTTATTGCTCGAAATTCAGGCATTGGTGAGCCCCAGTCCGTATGGCAATCCGCAACGCAGCGCCAATGGTTTCGATCAGCGCCGCATGTCGATGTTGTTGGCTGTACTCGAGAAACGAAGCGGTCTGCGCATGGGTGTCAACGATGTTTTTCTCAATGTCACCGGTGGCATCCGGGTCGATGATCCTGCAGTGGATCTGGCCGTAGTAAGCGCCCTGGCTTCGTCGTATCACGATATGATTATTGACAGCAAAACCTGCTTTGCCGCTGAGGTTGGACTCTCAGGCGAAATCAGGCCTGTAAACCGCATCGAACAACGTATTTCCGAAGCCGATAAACTGGGCTTTACACAAATAATTATTTCCGCTTCCAACAGCAAATCGCTGCCGCGAAAAGATTTTTCGGTCAAAATAAAACCGGTTTCGCGCCTGCAGGATGTATGGAAAATTATTTTCGGTTGATTACTTTTGCAGCATGAAACTGATTCCTGTTATTACCGAAACCTGGAAGATAGATGCCGGCGTTGCTTTCGGCGTGATTCCGCAATCGATCTGGAGCCGCTTTTACAAAGCAGATGAACACAATTTAATTCCGATGGTCAACCGTTGTCTTCTCGTTGATACCGGCTCGCGGCTGGTGTTGATTGAAACGGGTTTTGGCCATAAACGCGACGCCAAATATTATCAGTATAAATATATCAGCGAACGGACAACTTTGGCCGATGGCATCCGAAAGGCTGGCTATGAGCCGTCTGCAGTGACTGATGTGATTTTTACACATCTGCATGATGATCATTGTGGTGGTGCTGTAAACCGCTCTGATGGCGGAGTTGCAGAAGTTGTATGTCCGAACGCAACACATTGGGTAAGCAAAAAGCAATGGGAATCGGCCATGAATCCCAATAAGCGCGAAGCCGCCGCATATTTTTCCGACAATGTATTACCCTTATACGAGCAAGGTCTGATGCGGTTTGTAGAAGCTGAAGAAGAAATTATTCCCGGCATTTCGGTGCTGTTGCGCCATGGTCATACCGCCGGACAAATGCTGCTGCTTATACACACCCCCGGGCGAAAATGGCTCTACACCGCCGATTTCATTCCATCCCTGACACACATTGCTCCGGTATGGGTTGCATCGGTCGATATCATGCCGATTCTGGCACTCGAAGAAAAAGAATCTTTTCTGTACAAAGCAGTAGAAGAAAACACCGGTTTGATTTTCGAACACGATTATTTCAACGAGGCCGCATCGGTCGTGCAGAACATCAAAGGCTTTGAGGGAATTCCTGAACAGCTGGGCAGATATTAAGTCGCATCTACATCAGTGAGCAGTGATCGGTGAGCAGTGAGCCGTTTATTGGTTAACGGTTATCGGTTAACGGTTATCGGTTAACGGGAATCGGAGTCCAACGAGCTATTGCTGAAATTTTCAACGCCGCCTTTTAACACTTCGGCAAGCTCAGTGCAGCGCTTTATACTTTATAACTTGATGACTTGAGAAGCTTTGCGCCCTGTGCGTCTGCAAGTGCCGACCGCAGCGTCGGTATGAGCAGTGAACTCTGTTTATGCTGTTATTCTATCAAATCACCTTTATAAACTTTATAAACTTGATGACTTTGAACTCGCGAAGCGTTGCGCTACAAGTCAAATTTATACCCAATTCCAACGCCGCCGCTGAAGCCGAGTCCGTATGTTTCGAGCATGGTAAGCGACGTGTAAGCCGATACACAAAACCGATCGCTCATATGAATGCGGCCCGCAATACCTGCATCGCCGCTGAGACGGAATTTCAATGTGTTGTTTTCCGGCGTGAGATAATATTCGCAGGAGTTCAGATCGATATACGGAGACAATTCAAATTCATCGGACAATTGAATATCGAAAGAAACGCCTTCGGGCGCAATCATCAGCAATATACCCAGTGTATTCAGAAAACTGCCACCACTGCCGATTCCAGCCACAAATAAAAGACCTCCGACCGGTAGTGTTAACGGCGTATGCATATAAAATTTCTTATTGCCGCGTATGCCAAAACCCAGCTCGTAGCGCAGATTCCAGTGATCGTTTAATGCCACCTCGAATGTTGGATTTATGGAATAGGCATGAAAATTATCGACCTGAATGGTGTTTGCCGACAGGGTGAGGCGCGATTCATCCTGCGCCTGTAGCGCAATGGTAGTGCTGAAGAGCAAAACAAGTAGTACCAGTTTTTTCATTGCAGAAAAGTTTATGCAATGTAGTAATAAATTCCGGAATCAGCATCATCCACCCAGGGTCATCCTGATGAAGATCAGTATCTGCGGTGGATGATGAGCCACGTCTGGTAGATCCTGAAACTAGTTCAGGATGACACCAGACGTGGTGGTGATACACAGTACCATCAATTCAGTAAATTCACCGTCTAATTTCCAAACCGCGGATTCACAACAGTGTTGTAGATTGATCCAAACGTATAACTGAGTCCCAGACTTACATAATACGAATACTGCGTTTGCATCTGTCGTTGCTGCAGCAATAATTCTTCCTGTGTTACATCGCCTTTGGGCAGTGCAAGCTGATTGTGAATCATGTTGTAATAGGCAAACACCGAGAGCTCGAGCCCTTTGAACAAGCGGAAAGAAGTATTCAGATAAAAATCGATGCTGTTTTTCGACAGATCGTGCAGATATGTATTGCCGGTCACCGAACCACTCAGGCTGCCCCATTTCTGGACAATTTCGGCCGCAACGCCCAGTGACTGCGAAAATAAAAGTTCTTCTGTCTTATTGTAAATGGTGGTGTCGAAATACTTGTTGTAATCAGGACCGATGGTATACACGCATCTTACCTGCCGCGTTGTTGCTTCTTTGTAGGGGAAAATATTATATTCAATGGCAGGACTGAGCGATGTTGAAAAATTGATATTGCTGTAGGTCGATGACCTGGCCGAGCCAAACAAACCCCATGACCAGTGATCGGACAGGGCCAGTATATAATCGGCCGAACTATATATGCTGCGGTTAATGGAGCGATAATAATAATCGATTTCTTCGTACGAATAGCTCGATTCGCTGTAGCTGTTGCCAAACGAAATATCGGTTTTCCATTCCGGCATCACTTTGTACACGCTGATGGAATTGTAGCTTGAAAGCGACTTATACGATTTTTCGCCGTTGATATAAAAATTTCCGCTGATGCTGGTCACCCAGTTGTTCCACTTGTCTTTTGGCGGAGCGGCTGTGTCAGGTTCGCTATACGCAATGGTGATCATTTTTGCCGCATCGGTTTTCAATACGTAACGCATCAGTCCCAGCTTGAATGTGGAAATATAATTATCGCGGATCATTTCTTCGGTTGCATCGGAAGGAACAGAAAATGTAAGCGTGTCATCTTCGCCTTTAAACTCTTTCAATCCGTAAAACATAATGCTGTACCGGGCGCCCCCCGAACCATTGGTTTCGGAAGTCATAATAATTTGTACCTGAGCTTCGGTGCGGTCGCGCACATTGTTTACAAATCCGATTTCGTTTTTGATATAATCAAGATCACAGTACGGACAATCATAGAAAACAGCAATTTTTCTGGATGTGTTTTCAGCAGTTTGTTTGGGTAATGTCTGCGCTGAAATTGCATTACAAATACATGCAGCAATCAGGATGAGGATGATTTTCATACAAGTACGGATTGATAACATACAAAACCTGATTTGCAAATCAAATATTGTATGTACTTAATGAGAAAAAACAAAAATATTACAGTGAAAAGAGAATATTGTTTTCCAAAAGTGCTTCAACGTTAATCAATAGCATCCAGAAGCTTGTTCAGCAAACGGCTTGCACCATAGCGGAACATATGATTGTTGAGCCATTCCTCGCCGTTGATGTGCTTAACCAGCTTCCAGAATTGAACAGCAGTTTCGGGATCGCTGATGCCGCCGGCAGGTTTAAAGCCGGTTTTCTTTCCTGTTTTTGAATAAAATTCCTGAATGGCGGTCAGCATCACATAGGCGGCTTCGAGTGTGGCAGCGGGTTGTATTTTCCCGGTCGATGTTTTAATAAAATCGGCGCCGGCCTCCATCGAAATCATGGATGCTTCGTAAATCAGGTTTGGATCAAGCAATTCGCCTGTTTCGAGTATTACTTTCAGATGTGCATTTCCGCAAGCTGCTTTATGTTTCGAAACTTCTTCGCGCAGAAAATCGCGTTCGCCGGCCAGAAAGCGGCCACGCGAAATTACCATATCGATTTCATCTGCACCTTGTTCCACTGCGTAACGAACTTCGGCAAGCCGCACATCAAGCGGGCTTTGGCCCGAAGGGAATGCTCCGGCTACAGCAGCCACGTTGATGTTTTTTCCGGCAAGCGCTTCGCGTGCGGTCTTCACAAAAACCGGATACACACATACAGCTGCAACGGTTGGAATGCGGCGTTCGGCGTTTTCGATGCTATAAGCAGTATGACAAAGCTGACGCACTTTTTCATCATGATCGTTGCCTTCAAGTGTGGTCAGATCGATATGATTGATAATACGACGATAAGTTTCAGCAGCATCAACCTGTGTTGAATTCAGAATCTGCTGAATGGCTTGTTGAACCGATTCGTTTGTGAATGTCATATCCCTGGTGTTTATAATTAATAAAACTTAGCCCGACACCTTTCGGTTATAGTCGCGCGGATTGATAAACGGAATGTTGAAATTGCCGATCATTTTCTGAACAAAATCGCCCGAAGCGTTGAGCCAGTTATGACGGAGCGCTTTCTGCAACACAGGCTCTGTCAGGGCTTCGAAGCGATAACCCCGCGAAGAAAAATGCTCCAGTGTTCTGGGTAAGGCATATTTTATTCGTGGAATGGCTTTAATATTTTCGTGAAAAACCACAATGGATCCGGGTTTCGAAAATTTCAGCACGTTATTCAAACAACGGGCAGGGGTGGTGTTGCGGTCGAAATCATAACTCAGCACCGTCCACAATACAATGTAGGCCTGGTTTTTCAGACGATTGATCTGCCAGGGTGTAATGTGTCCGTAGGGTGGTCTGAATAAATTACTGTCAATACAATCAAAACCTTTCGACACATTTTGTTCGTATTCTTCGGAGGTTTTTTTCCAGCCATCGAAATGATTGAAAGTATGATTGCCAATGGCGTGGCCATGACTCTGCACCTGTTTGATCAGATGCGGATGTTTGCGCACATTATCACCGACGCAGAAAAAAGTAGCTTTCGCATTGTATTGCGCAAGCGTCTCCAGCACAAATGGTGTGAGTTCGGGAATAGGTCCGTCGTCAAAAGTCAGATATATTATTTTCTCAGCACCCGGAATCCGCCATATGCAGTTCCGGGTGTTGAGATCTTTAATTATGTAAGGTCTGACGACGTACATACATTATTCTTTCGGCATGCCGTACATCAGGTCAAGCTCTTTCTGGTATTTTGCAGCGACCTTATCGACTCTTTCTTTCAGTTTTGCATCGTCAATTAACTGATAGGTTATCTGACCTATCATATACAGATTTTGCAGATTCGTTCTCAGGAGTTCGCTGTATTGTTCCATGTTTTGCTCGTTCACCTGAACGGTTCCGAGATATTCAAGTGTTTTTTCAACCTCGGTCAATGCGTCTGAAATATATGCGTTTCCTTTTGTCTTAAGCGATGCATCCTTTGTTGCTTTACCTTGTTTCAGATACAGCTGGGCAACGCCAATTTTTTCCTGTGCGGGAAGTAATTCAGCAATGGCCTGCCGGTACATGGTGAAAACCGGTTCAATTTTCTGACACAGGGCCGGGACCTGATCGCCGTTCTGATAAGCCGTTTTCCATAAGAAGAACAAGCTGCGTACTGCATCCTGATATTCCTTTTCCATTTGCTTTGCCTGTTTTTTACTCATCGAACCGTAAAAGTTCAGTTCGGCTGAAACAAGCTCAGTCATGCGTGAAAGAATCGCCTCCGCTTTTTTGTTTTCTTTGGTTTGGAAATACATATCGGCCATCTGAATCATTATCTGACCACTGGATGAATTTCCGATACCGGCCCAGGGAACCGATTTCTCGGGAAGGACTTCCATACATTTGTTCATTACCTGTATTGCTTTTGCACGATTTCCTTCTTTCAACAATGCGTCGGCAAGATTGATAAAACTGTATTTTAATGTCATGCACATGCGTATATTGGTTTCATCCAGATACACACCTTCACCTGCCAGATTGCCCCATTTGAATTTGTTCATCAGGTTATCGAACATCACCGGAGTATTGATGAGCGTATTTCCGGTTTTCACAGGAACGAGCCTGTACACAAAACCTTCCATCGACAGATAGTCTTCCAGTCCAATGTAAGCATCAGGTCCGGCAGTGGTGGCAAAACAGATGGGCCGCTCCCAGTTGTTGTGCGCCAGAATATCCAGCACAAACAAAGTGTTCTTGTTCATAAACTGGTCGGGAAGTGTCCAGGTTAAACTGTCAACTACATTGTTTCTCCATTGAGCCGGAACGGTTCCATTGCTAACCACTTTTTGTGAATCAACCGGGATAACAAATGTATTGGTCGGGAAAAAATTATAGGCTTTATAATTCGGGTGCTGAAGTTTTTCCGGAGTTTTATGAATAATATCAAACAATACATTCAGACTGACCGGTTTGGTGTACATGGCCTGAATTGCAGGGTCTACATTTAATATCCATTTGTATTGCTGCAGGATATTATTGAGTTGCTGACTCTGCTCGGGTGTGAGATTCGGATCATTCTGCCGTTCAATGGCGGTTTGTACATAGCTCAGTAAAGTAGGTGTTATGAGCTCAACCGCATCGCGGGTGCCCTGCCGGTACTGCAAATGATTCATGGATATGGGTGCCGGTTTGGCATCATACACGGCGCGTTTCATCTGATCGGCATACCAGTCGGTGTTGAACAGCGACAGGTTAATGACTCTGACATCGGTACGATATCCTTCAACTTCCTGTACATACCAAAGCGGGAATGTATCGTTATCGCCGTTGGTAAACAATATGGCATTGGGCGGACACGAGGCCAGATAATTCATGGCAAAATCGCGCGCCGTATACCGGTCGCTGCGGTCATGATCATCCCATCCTTCTGAGGCCATAATGCCGGGAACAAGTAACACGGCAATCAGCGTTGCTGCAAATGGAGCAACAATGTCCGCTTTGGTGAAACCCGGAATTTTCTGAAGACCTTTTCTGATCAGTTCAATCAAACCAATGACTCCAAGCCCGATCCAGATGGCAAAGGCGTAAAAACTGCCCGCATAGGCATAATCACGCTCGCGGGGCTGATTCGGATACTGGTTCAGATACACCACAATGGCAAGGCCGGTCATAACAAACAGCAGGGTTACAATCAGCATATCGCGCGAATGCCTGTTCAGATGGAAAAATAATCCAACCAATCCAAGAATAAGCGGCAGGAAGTAAAATGCATTACGGCCGCGGTTGCTTTTCATATGATCCGGAACCTGCGACTGGTCGCCGTTGTGAAGGTTGTCAATAAACGGAATACCACTATGCCAGTTGCCTTCGGTAGGTCCGCCGGATCCCTGAATGTCGTTCTGTCGTCCGACAAAGTTCCAGAAGAAATACCGGAAATACATGTGTCCCAGCTGGTAAGTGCCAAAAAATGTCAGATTTTGTCCAAAAGTAGGTGGATTTTTAGCCCTCGAACGATCGTATTTTGTCTGACCGTTTTCGTCAATATAACTTTGGTATACCTTGCCTTCGTCAATACCGGCCCAATTGAGGTAAATATTGATGTGGCCGTTGTCCATGCTCCACATACGGGGAAAAAAGGTCGTATACTTGCTTTTGTACGTAGGACGTGTATTTTCACGACTGTCGGTCAGAATATATTTACCCTGTTCAACATCTTTTTCATACACCGGTGACTGGTCTTTAAATTTCGATTGTTCTTCGCGTTCGTTGCCGGCATTGAAATAAGGTCCGGTAATGAGCGGAGTCTCACCATACTGTTCGCGGTTCAGATACGACAGCAGGCTGATGGCATCTTTCGGTGCATTTTCATTGATGGGGGTACCTGCATTGGAACGGATAATGAGGATAAAGAATGTGGAATATCCGATCAGCAGAAAAGTAAATGAAAGAATAATGGTATTCAGAATCACTTTGCCTTTGCGGATCGTATACCGGATACCCCAGATGATTAAACCGATAATCAGTGCAAAATAAATGATGGTGCCGCTGTTGAACGGTAGTCCGGCAGAGTTGATGAAGAATAGTTCAAAATGCCCGGCAAGCCAGATGATGCGCGGAATAAGAATATAGAACAGAAATGCGAGAAGTACAATGGAAAACGTCAGCGCATAAAACACGCCTTTGCGGGTGACTTTAAATCTTTTGTAATAATAAATCATCACCAGCGCCGGCAGAGTAAGCAGGTTGAGAAGGTGAACTCCAATGGAGAGACCCATCAGGAATGCGATGAGCACAATCCAGCGAAGCGATCGCGGATCATCGGCATCTTCTTCCCATTTCAGCATAAGCCAGAATACCAGTGCCGTAAACATAGAGGACATGGCATACACCTCGCCTTCGACGGCCGAGAACCAGAATGAATCGGAGAAGGTATAAGCCAGGGCGCCAACAATACCGGCACCCAGCACAGTCCACATTTTAGCAGGATTTTCCATGTCCTGTCCCACCATTTTTTTGGCCAGATGCGTGATGGTCCAGAATAAAAACAGAATGGTGAATGCACTTGACAGCGCTGACATCATGTTAATCATAAACGCAACACGGGTAACATCTCCAAAAGCGAACAGAGAGAAAAACCGACCCAGCAACTGAAAAGTCGGGGCTCCCGGAGGGTGACCCACCTGCAGTTTGTAAGAAGTGGCAATATATTCTCCGCAATCCCAGAAACTCGCTGTCGGTTCAAGGGTCAGAGTATAAACAACGGCTGCAATCAAAAAAACAGCCCAGCCAAGCACATTGTTCAGCGTCTTGTAGTTTCGCATATTCATAAGTGTTGTTCCGTGAATAAACTGCGAAATTACAATATTATTTTTTTACACTCATATATATTAAATATCAATGTTTGAATTCCGCACAGCAAGCCGAATTGCAAAAATATTTCTCCCGGGTCGTATACTCATATTATTGCATTGTCTACAAATTATTTGGTCAGTTCAATGATTCTTTGTACTTTTGCGCCCTGTTTCAAAATTGTCCGATGGTGTAATGGCAGCACAGCAGATTTTGGTTCTGCTGGTCCAGGTTCGAGTCCTGGTCGGACAACCAGGGAACTTTGAGGGGACTATTTGTCCCCTCAATTTTTAATAAAAAATGATGATTACAGACAGTCAGATTAAAACTTTGGTGGAAGAATGCCTTGGAAACGGGCCGGTTTTTCCTGTCACCATAACCGTCAGCAAAGGCAATCGTATTCAGGTGTTGCTCGATGGTGATGCAGGTGTCATCGTCGACGATTGTGTTCAGGTAAGCCGTTTTATCGAAGGCCGCCTGAACCGCGATGAAGAAGATTTCGAACTCGAAGTGGCTTCATTCGGAATCGGAACTCCTCTGGTGCTGCCCCGCCAATTCCGCAGCAACATTGGTCGTCAGGCCAAAGCTACGCTGCACGATCAGCAGGTTGTCACCGGTGAACTGGTGGCTGCCGGTGAAGACACTTTTACCCTGGCTGTGAAAGTCCCTCCCAAGAAGAAAGTGACTGAAAACCGCGAACTGGCTTATACAGACTGTCTCAAAGTACAAATAATTGTAACGTTTAAATAAACACCCCTTTGTGTTATGGAAACAATGAATCTGGTTGAATCCTTTAGTGAGTTTAAAGACTCCAAAGCAATTGACAGGCCTACTCTGATGAAGATCCTGGTGGATATCTTCAAACATATTCTGGCCAAGAAATTCGAGGTGGCCGATAATTTCGATGTGATTGTAAACACATCGACCGGAGACCTTGAAATCTGGCGAAGCCGTATCATAATTGCCGATGATGAATTGACCAATCCAAATATGGAAATTGCCTATTCCGAAGCCATTAAAATTGAACCCGATTTCGAAATCGGTGAGCAGGTGGTTGAACCGTTTGGTATTACCATGTTTGATCGCCGCGACATTCAAAGCATCCACCAGATGCTGAAAGCCAAGGTGATGGAATTTGAAAAAGAAAATATCTATCAGAAATATAAAGACCGCATCGGCGAAATCGTTACAGGCGAAGTCAGCCAGGTATGGAAAAAAGAATTACTCGTACTCGACGATGAAGACTATGAACTCGTGTTGCCGCGTACCGAAATGATTCAGGCCGACTTTTACAAAAAAGGCGACTCCATCCGCGCGGTGGTCGATCGCGTTGAATTTAAAAACAACACGCCCTTTGTTATTTTGTCCAGAACTTCGCCGGTATTGCTTGAACGCTTGTTTGAACAGGAAGTGCCGGAGATTTTCGATGGCCTTATCACCATCCGCAAAATTGTTCGCCAACCGGGCGAACGTGCCAAAGTGGCTGTTGAATCATATGATGACCGCATCGATCCGGTTGGAGCATGTGTTGGAATGAAGGGTTCACGTATTCACGGAATCGTGCGCGAACTGCGCAATGAAAACATTGATGTGATCAATTTCTCCAACAATCTTTCGGTGTTTGTCAGCCGTGCCCTCAGCCCGGCAAAAATTTCCTCACTGAGTATTGATGAAGAAAAGAAATCCATCGAAGTGTATCTCAAACCCGATCAGATTTCGCTGGCCATTGGTAAAGGCGGACAGAATATCAAACTGGCCTCTAAACTGGTGGAATATGAAATCGAGGTGTTCCGCGATGTGACTGGCGAGTACGAAGATGATGTGGATCTGATGGAATTTGCAGATGAAATTGATGAATGGATCATCAAATCATTCAAGGACATTGGCTGCGATACTGCCAAAAGTGTACTGGAACTCTCTAAAGAAGAGCTGGTGAAACGCACCGACCTTGAAGAAGAAACTGTAGAGGAAGTACTGCGAATACTGCAGAGCGAGTTTGAATAAACGGGATTGCAATGATTCCGGCACCTCTGTTTTTGGGGCATTCCGGAGTCAGAGCTTCACGAAATTCAGACCATTGAATAAAAAATTGTAATTTTACACCGTTTTCAGGAACCGGAAAAACATAATATGGAGAATACCGCAGGCGTAAAAAGATTAGCAAAGGTCGCAACAGAATTCAATGTTGGGGTTCAAACCATCATGGAATTCCTGAATAAAAATGGTTTTCCTGTCGATAACCCCAATGCGAAAATTGGCGAAGATGCCTATAAAGCATTGTTGAAAGAGTTTCAGTCGGACAAGACCGAAAAACAGGAAAGTATGAAAATTGCCCTTTCTGTTAAAAAAGAAACGTCCGAAGAAATTCCTGTTGTTACCACTCCGGTTGCTGAAAAACCCGTCGAAAAACCTGTCGAAAAACCTGTTGAAAAACCGCAGGAGAAAAAGGTTGAAACTCCGAAACCGATTGTTGAACCAGTCGAAGAAGTACCGGTTAGTAGAAATAAACCAAAAGTTATCGGCACCATTGACCTGGATAAAGTTCAGGCCAAAGGAAAGAAAAAAACCGTAAAACCTGTTGAGCCTGTTATTGAAGAACCCGTTGCTGAAATACCGGCCGTTGTTGAAGATCTGCCAAAGAAAGAGGAAGTTGTTGTTAAACCGGAAATTAAAGCCGAGCCTGAATCAATAAAGGTGAAAGCCGAGCTGCCTGGTGTCAAAGTCGTAGGCTCTATTGAACTGGGCAAAGTGGAGAAAAAGAAAACCGGTAAAAAGACTGTGCCTGCTGCTAAGACAACACCTGTTGAAGCTCCTCCGGCAGTTAAAGAAGTTGTTGAAGAAAAACCGGTTGTTGAAGAAGCTCCTAAGGTTGAAGCTCCTGCTGAAGTTAAGCCCGAAGAAGACGATCGCTACATTAAAACCAATTTCGAAAAACTGGCTGGCCCAAAAGTAGTTAACAAAATTGATTTGTCGCAGTTCGATAAGAAGCCGGCTGTGAAAGAAGACAAGCCTACCCTTGATAAATCGAAGGGTGGCAATAAAGACAAAAAACACCGTCCCAGAATTCAGAAGAAAGAATCTGCGGTGGTTCCTGCTTCTCACGAAGCTAAACCACAACTGGACCGTGACAAAAATAAAAACAAGGCAAAGCTCAAAAAGCACGAAGTTCGTCCGGTCATCTCTGCCGAAGATATTGATAAACACATTAAAGAAACACTGGCTCAATTGCAGAGTGCTCCCAAATCAAAATCTTCCAAGTACCGCCGCCTGAAACGTGATGCGTTCCAGCAGCAGCGTATGGAGGAAATGGAAGAACTCGAAAAGGAACAAAGTGTTATCAAAGTGAACGAATTTATCACGGTAAGCGAACTCGCTTCCATGATGAATGTTCCCGCTACCAAAGTGATTCAAAGCTGTATGAGCCTTGGATTATTTGTATCACTCAACCAGCGTCTCGATGCTGAAGCCATTACCATTGTGGCTTCGGAATTCGGATTCGATGTGAATTTCATTTCGCTCGAAGATGAAGAATTTACCGGCGAGGAAGAAGATGAAAATCCCGAAGATCTGGTGCCGCGCGCTCCGGTAGTAACGGTAATGGGCCACGTCGATCATGGTAAAACATCGCTGCTCGACAACATCCGCAAATCCAATATTATCGCCGGTGAATCCGGTGGTATCACCCAGCATATCGGTGCATACGAAGTTACCCTCGAAAGCGGTCGGAAAATAGCTTTCCTCGATACACCAGGTCACGAAGCTTTTACCGCTATGCGTGCCCGTGGTGCCAAAATCACCGACGTCGCCATTATTGTGATTGCTGCCGATGACCAGGTAATGCCTCAAACTGTTGAAGCCATCAACCACGCTCGTGCTGCCGGTGTTCCCATGGTGTTTGCCATCAGCAAAATTGATAAACCCGGTGCCAACCCCGAAAAAATCCGTGAACAGCTGGCCAATATGAACCTGCTTGTTGAGGATTGGGGCGGCAAATACCAGTGTCAGGAAATCGATGCAAAACACGGCGTAAATGTCGATGTGCTGCTCGAAAAAGTATTGCTTGAATCCGATTTACTCGAACTGAAAGCCAATCCGAAAAAACTGGCAGTCGGTTCCGTGATTGAATCTTCACTCGATAAAGGTCGCGGATATACCGCTACTATTCTGGTTCAGGCTGGAACACTGCATGGCGGCGACATGGTGCTGGCCGGAAGTTTTTACGGTCGTGTAAAAGCCATGTTCAACGAACGTAATCAACCGGTGAAAGAAGCCGGTCCCAGCACCCCGGTGCTGATTCTGGGTCTCAATGGCGCTCCGGCTGCCGGCGATAAACTGACCTGCTACAAGGATGAAAAATCCGCTAAGGAAATTGCACTGAAACGTCAGCAACTTATCCGCGAACAGGCTCTGCGCACACAGAAACACATTACACTCGACGAAATCGGCCGACGTATTGCCATCGGCGATTTCAAAGAACTCAATATCATTGTCAAAGGCGACGTGGACGGCTCGGTTGAAGCTTTGTCCGATTCATTGCTCAAGCTCAGCGCAAGCAGTGTTCAGGTCAATGTTATTCACAAAGCCATTGGTGGTATCACCGAATCGGATGTTCTTTTGGCTACCGCATCCAACGCCATTATTATCGGCTTCCAGGTTCGCCCCAGTGTGGCTGCACGCAAACTGGCCGAGAGCGAAGAAATCGATATCCGGACCTATTCAGTCATCTACGATGCTATCGAAGAAGTCAAAGCTGCCATGGAAGGTATGCTTGAACCGAAAATCGAAGAAAAAGTGGTTGCCAGTATCGAAGTCCGCGAAGTATTCAAAATCACGAAACTCGGAACCATTGCCGGTTGTATGGTGCTCGATGGTAAAATTACACGCAGCAGCAAAATTCATCTCGTTCGCAATGGTATCGTAATTCATACGGGTGTTCTCGCTTCCTTACGCCGCTTCAAAGACGATGTGAAGGAAGTTATGCCTGGTCAGGATTGCGGTATCGGCATTCAGAATTACAACGATCTGAAAGAAGGCGATATCATTGAAGCCTACACCGAAGTTGAAGTACAGCGCAAACTGTAATCTCCGCTGATTTATTCAGGACATTATTTTGCCACGAAGACACGAAGACACAAAACATTTTTGTGCTAATGTGTCCTCATTAATCGGCGCACCAATTCCCGGTCACAACATAAGATACAGCTTTTTAGACACAGCCGGGATCTCCCCGAAAGCCTTCACAGCTTGCACCATCATTTTGTCTTTCCGGTTTTGTAATTCGCTCAGCGCACATCTTTTGGTGCCCGGCTGTTGGGTGTAGTCTTTTTTATACGAAGTTGTTGAGGCTGTCTCAAGCAAGTCATCTTCAACAAAAACAACAACTTCCACAAGCGAACCGTCCTTCCATAGTCTGGAATGCCATGTAAGACATGGAAGAGTCGGTTGTACCGGAAGCGTTGTTTTTGTGCGACTATTCCATGTTCAACACCACAAGCTAATACACCACAAAGCTTGTTGAACTATGGAATGTCGTTGTGCTTAGCTTGTTTTGAGACAGCTTCACAGGAATTACTTTTTCAGACTACACCCAACAGCACAAAAAAAGCGTGGAGGTAACCACGCTTTTCAAATCAGTTTATTGCTTTTATTGCTTGTTCAATTTGGTAAGCAGCATATAGCCCATCAAATCGCCTTTGTCATTGTAGGTCTCGCTTTTCACAATACCAGAGCCCATTGAAAGATAATCAACAGCAGAGATTTTTGTATTGATAAAACCGGTTTTCGATTGTGTTCTGGAAGTGATTTTCCAAACTTCAAATGTGCCGGCTGCAGTGGTCAGACTTTCTTTTCCGACAACCTTGCGATCGGTAATGTTGATGGTCATGGTCATAATGGTCATTCCATTGCTTCCCATTTGGTATGTAATGTTTGCATCCGGAAGAGTGGCGCCTTCGGTCAATGTTGCCGGAAACTGCAGGTCGTTGGCAGTCATGGTAATCTCCATATCCGGATTTTCCTGATAAAATGATTCGCCTAAAAAGTTTTTCATATCAAAATAAAAAACGCCATCAAGACATTTCATAACCAAATCGCCGGAGCCTTCGGTTTCTCCTTTTTCATTCATAACCGTCGTGGTCACTGTTGCATCGTATCCGTTTGCCAATTCTTTTACCTCTTTTACTGAATACGCATTGATGCCTTCAACCTTGTCTTTCTTATTGTATTGCGTAACCTCCCAGCTGTTGCCGGTTTTCAGTGGATAATACTCCGGGCAGATCTGAGCGCTCATCCATACCGGAAGAAGCAGGAAAATGAAAAGTTGTGTCAGTTTTTTCATAGTGATTTTTTTTACAAATATAGAAGATTTTTTTCAATTGGTCAGCCGCTTTTCTACGCTGTCGTTCACCGCAACATTCCGCCGTTCGGAGCTGTATTAGCATTGAATAGAACAAGACT
>CAYSCE010000004.1:0-30256 GCA_964429475.1 uncultured Bacteroidaceae bacterium
GTCGACGGATAAGTGATCATCAAAGCTGAAAGATCCTGAGCGTGTTCTTCGGCTTTCTGCTTCAGGTCAGCAATATCAATATTTCCTTTTTCATCGGCTTTAACAACAACGATCTTCATTCCGGCCATGGCAGCACTTGCAGGATTGGTGCCGTGTGCCGAGCTTGGAATCAAACAAACATTGCGGGCCGATTGACCACGACTTTCGTGATAGGCACGAATAACCATCAGTCCGGCATATTCACCCGCAGCACCACTATTGGGCTGGAAGCTTACTTTGTCGAATCCGGTAATTTCGGCCAGCAACTGCTCAAGTTCAGCCAGCATATTCAAATACCCCTGTGCCTGGTCGGCCGGAACAAACGGATGAATGTTGCCGAATTCCGGCCAGCTCATGTAAAACAGCTCGCTTGCAGCATTCAGTTTCATGGTGCAGCTTCCAAGCGGAATCATGGAACGGTCGAGAGCCAGATCTTTATTGCGCAGATTGGTGATATAACGCATCATGTCGGTCTCGTTCCTGTATGAATGGAAAACCGAATGGGTCAGATAAGTACTGGTACGGTTGAATTTGGCGTCGAATGTGCTGATTTTCTCACATTCTGACGGATTGCAGACAAAGTCACTGTGCGATTTTCCAGCTGCTTTCGCCAGAAGAGCAGCAATGGTATTGACGTCGGCAAGTGTGGTTGTTTCATCCAGGCTGATTCCGATGAGCTTTTCATCAATATACCTGAAATTCATTTCCTGCTCCAAAGCCAGACGTTTGATTTCGTCCATTTTCACGCCATCGGGAATCTCAATCTGAATGGTATCGAAGAAATTTTCGTTGATTTGCTTGTAGCCGATTTTCTGTACTTCGCTACTCAGCACGCCAGCCAGAATATTCATGTGACGGGCGATTTTTTTAAGTCCTTCGGGACCATGATACACCGCATACATGCCAGCCATAATGGCCAATAAAGCCTGTGCAGTACAGATATTGGATGTTGCACGCTCGCGTTTGATGTGTTGTTCGCGTGTCTGCAGTGTCATGCGCAGGGCTTTGTTCCCCAGGGCATCTTTCGAAACGCCAATAATGCGGCCTGGCATGGTGCGTACAAATTCTTCGCGGGTTGCCATAAAAGCAGCCGACGGTCCACCATATCCCATGGGAATTCCAAACCGCTGAGTAGAGCCTACCACCATATCGGCACCCCATTCAGCAGGCGGAGTGAGTAAAGTCAGCGCCATCAGATCGGCAGCAACAGTCAGCATGGAGCCATTGGCATGTACTTTATCGGCAAATTCTTTATAATCCTGAATTTTTCCGTATTGATTCGGATACTGAACAATAGCACCGAAGGATTTTTCATTGAAATTATACGATTTTACACAATCAACAACGACTTCGATTCCAAGCGGAATAGCGCGGGTTTTGATGACCTCGATGCTTTGCGGCAGCAATCCGTGTGACACAAAATACTGGTTGGCGCCGGCTTTTACTTTATCGCGCTTGCGGGTATTGAATGCCATAATCATAGCCTCGGCAGCGGCAGTTGCTTCATCAAGCAGCGAAGCATTTGAAATGGGCATGCCGGTCAGATCCGAAACCACCGTTTGAAAATTCAGCAGTGCTTCGAGACGACCCTGGCTGATTTCGGCCTGATATGGAGTGTATGAAGTATACCAGCCCGGGCTTTCAAGAATATTGCGTAAAATTACACCCGGAACAATGGTTCCGTAATAGCCCATACCAATGAATGACTTGAATATTTTATTCTGAGCACCAATTTTCTTGAGCAGGCTCTGGGTCTCATATTCATTCAATCCGGGGCCGAAGTTGAGTTCCTTCGGGTTCAGGATGTTATTGGGAATAGTCTTTTGAATGAGTTCTTCACCCGATGCAACGCCAATGGCATTGAGCAAGGTGACCTTTTCTTTTTCCGATGGCCCTATATGCCTGAATGTAAAGTTATTGGTGATCATTTGTCAGAGTTTTTTTGAATTCAGGCAAAATTACCTATTTTTTAATAACCAAACAGAAACGAGAAACTGATATTTTGCCGTACATTTGACAAAATATTTCATGGTCAGGTTCTTCATTCTTCTTTTAATTGTAATTGCAGCTATCGGCAATACCCGGGGGCAGGACACGCTTTTTTTAATGAGTGGCCGCATGAAGACCAATGTTTCGGTCATGCATATGGACTCTGTAAAAATTCTGTATGTTCCCTCTCACCGCAACGATATAAATAAGCAGGGCCGTATTCCACTGAAATCAAAAGAACGGCAGAATGTTTTTGAAATTCGCTATGAAGACGGTACCAGAGAGCTGGCCTACATTCAGGATTCATCGGGATATATTGTCACGCCGGAGCAGGCCCGCGCTTATGTGTACGGCTGTCACGATGCATTTCTGTACTCCCACAACCGGATTATTGGCCCGGCCTGTTTTGCTGTAACACTCAGCAGCTTCATGTTTTTGCCTCCGGTAGCAGTCATTGCAGTGCCTGGTGTTTTCAGTGCCGTGACAGCTGCATTTACCCCCGATTTTCCGGCCGACCGGATCAACGAAGAACAGGTGAATAAATATTATATTCTCGGTTATCAGGACACCCGCAAAATCAAAAAGGTGAAATCGGCCATGTTTTTTGGAATCGGAGCCCTGATTACCGGATTCAGTCTTCATTACCTTTTTAATTAACGCGATTTGTTTATTATCACTACTTTTGTACTCTCAAATTAAGTAATTACTGAATCTGAATGGCATTATTCGGAATTTTCGGAAAAGAAAAAAAAGAAAGCCTTGACGATGGCCTGAAAAAAACACGTGAAAACGTTTTTTCACGTATTTCGCGCGCCATTGCCGGCAAAAGTAAAGTCGACGACGATGTTCTGGACAGTCTCGAAGAAGCACTGATTTCGTCCGATGTTGGTGTTGAAACGACTTTGAAAATTATTGAACGGATACAAAAACGGGCATCTCACGACAAATATGTCGGCACCAATGAATTAAATCATATTCTGCGAGACGAAATTGTGCAGATGCTCGAAGAAAACCGTAAACCCGACGCCGTAAATCCGGGCGATGTACCAACGTACGTCATTCTGGTTGTTGGTGTAAACGGCGTTGGTAAAACCACCACCATTGGCAAACTGGCCTACCGTTTCAAAAACGCCGGAAAATCAGTCGTTATCGGAGCAGCCGACACCTTCCGGGCCGCAGCTGTCGATCAGCTCAAAGTGTGGGCAACCCGCGCCGGTGTCGATATTGTGGAAAAAGGCATGAATGCTGATCCCGCTTCGGTGGCCTATGAAACTGCGGCTTACGCCAAAGCAAAAGGATATCAGGTCGCCATTATTGATACAGCAGGACGTCTGCATAATAAAATTAACCTGATGAACGAATTGGGAAAAATCAGAAAAGTCGTTCAGAAAGTTTTTCCGGAAGGCCCGCAGGAAGTGCTGCTCGTGCTGGATGCATCCACAGGACAAAATGCCTTTGAACAGGCAAAACAGTTTACGGCTGTTACCGACGTGAATGCATTGGCGCTGACCAAACTCGATGGCACTGCCAAAGGCGGTGTCGTTATCGGTATTTCGGACAGGTTCAATATTCCGGTTAAATACATCGGCATCGGTGAAAAAATCGATGATATTCAGGTGTTCGACAGTACTGAATTTGTTGACAGCCTTTTTAAGAATTAGTGAAATAAATTAAAAGTAGTCAGTTGTTAGTAGTCAGTAGTCAGTAGTCAGTAGTCAGTCAGCCTCACTTTTCACTTACTACCGGCCACTACTCCCCACTCATCACTTATAACTCACAACTGACTACTCACAACTGACTACTCTCAAAAGACCACTGCAAAAAGCTTTTCATATGACCAAAAATAAAATCGGAATCATCACCATGGGCTGTCCCAAAAATCTGGTCGACAGCGAAAAACTGGCTGCATTGCTGGCAGATGAAGGTTTTACAGTTGAACATGAGCAATCCGATGCCGACATTGTCATTATTAACACCTGCGGTTTTATTAACGATGCCAAGGAAGAATCGATCAATGAAATACTGAGCCACTGCGATCAGAAAAAAAACGGCAAAGAAGTAAAAGTACTGGTTACAGGCTGCCTGTCGGAGCGCTACGGTGAACAACTGAAAAAAGAAATTCCCGAAGCCGATGCATTTTTTGGTGTTGATGAATATGATAAAGTAGTTGAATGGATTACCGGACATGTTCAAAAATCAGGTCCAAAGCGGATTTTAGGCACTCCACAACATTATGCTTATTTGAAAATTTCGGAAGGGTGCGACAGAACATGTTCTTTTTGTGCAATTCCGATTATCAGGGGAGGACATGCATCCATTCCCGAGGAAAAGCTGTTGGAAGAAGCTGAACAACTGGCTTTGCACGGAGTGAAGGAATTGATTGTGATTGCTCAGGACACCATCAGTTACGGCGTTGATCTTTATGGCGAACGACGCATTGCACGTTTGCTGAATAAACTATCCGACATACAGGGAATTGAATGGATCAGGCTCATGTACACCTATCCCGCAGGATTTCCCGATGACCTGATTGAAGAAATTGCAACCAATCCAAAAATTGTAAAATATATTGATCTTCCACTGCAACATATTTCCACATCCATATTACACAGCATGAGGCGGGCCATTGACAGGGAAGCAACAGAAGAACTCATTGCCAAACTGCGCAAACGTATCCCTGATGTAGCCATCCGCAGCACTTTTATTGTGGGTTATCCTGGCGAAAAAGCCAGCGATTATACTGAATTGCTGCAATTTATCAAAGAATCGAAATTTGAACGTTTCGGTGTTTTTGCCTATTCGCCCGAAGAAGATACTGCAGCATTTGAACTACGCGACAATATTCCGCATAAAACAAAAATGCAACGGATGTCGGGATTGCTGCGCCTTCACGAAAAATCTTCAATTGAACTGAACAAAAAACTGATTGGCAAAACACTGCCGGTTTTACTGGATGAATACAATGAAGCTGAACAATGCTTCTATGGCCGCACACCAAAGGACGCTCCTGAAATAGACAATGTTGTTCGTGTCTTCACAAAAAGCCAGCATGTATTACGTCCGGGCGACATTATTCAGGCAACTGTAACAGCTTCCGGTATTTTTGACATTGACTGCACCTATTGATAATCACATTTACAGACTGATTTCAACATCGCTAAAAAAAAAATTGCACAATCAAATTAATTTGTACTTTTGTCACTCCTAACGGATTTTTACATCCCCAATATTTAGCACTTCCCTTAGCACCTAATCCCATTTTTCATGCAGGAAAAGTCAGATCTGAACAAGATGCTGTTGCCCGAATTACGTGAGTATGCAGCTTCCTTAAACATTAAAGGTATTTCAACCATGCGCAAACCCGAATTGCTGCGTGCTATTGAAAATCATTTTTCGAGCAAAAAAACCGATGTGCCTGAAATCGTCTCAGAGAGCCCGGTTCAAACCAATATTCCATTTGTTGTTGAAGAAAATTCACCAACTTCTGAGGTTGAAAACAATGACCGTCAAATGAAAAGAAAACGGATCGAAAATCAACCAAAGCAGGAAAACGAAATCAAAGCAGAACCCGAAAAAATTCAATCTGACGTTACACCCGCTGCTCCTGAAATCGTTGCAAAAACTGATGCTCCGGCCAACGACAATAATAAAGGACAAAAAGAAAATTTCCCGGCCCATAACAAATTCAGAAAAGATTTTAAAAACAACGATTTTACTTTTAAAAAGAAAAAACCGTGGGAACGTGAAGGCTTTCAACAGGTCAATAAAAATCAGGAACCACGTCAACAAAATAATAAATATTCCAAAGACGAAATTTTACTTCCTGTTGAACCCCTCGACGATATTCCGGAAGAAAATTTTGACATTGTTACACCGCAGAACAATGAAACTCCCGACGTTTCTGATAATGTACAAACCAATCAGGAACCGGTAGCTCAGGTGAAAACCCATCATCAGCCACAACAACAAAATCAGCATAATCAACCGCGCCACGAAAAACCTGCTCCCTTCTTTGAACTCGACGGTGTTGTTACTGCCGAAGGCGTACTGGAACTGGTTCCCGAAGGCTTCGGATTTTTACGCTCGTCCGATTATAATTATCTGAACTCGCCGGACGATGTGTACGTGAACCAAAGTCTGGTGAAAATGTTTGGGCTGAAAACAGGTGACACTGTCGAATGCACCATCCGTCCGCCCAAAGAAGGCGAAAAATATTTTACGGCTGTTCGTATTGAAAACGTAAACGGTTTGCCGGCCGACAAAATCCGCGACCGCATTCCGTTCGATTTTCTGACACCTTTGTTTCCACAGGAAAAATTCAATCTGACCGGCCATCCCGAAGAAACTCTTACCAGCCGTATCATCGATTTGTTCTCACCCATCGGAAAAGGCCAGCGCGGGCTGATTGTAGCGCAACCCAAAACCGGTAAAACCGTTATTCTGAAAGAACTGGCCAATGCTATCGCCTATAACCATCCCGAAGCTTATCTCATCATTTTACTCATCGATGAACGGCCCGAAGAAGTCACCGATATGCAGCGCAGTGTGCGCGCCGAAGTGATTGCATCGACCTTTGATGAACCTGCTGACAAGCATGTAAAAATTGCCAACATCGTCCTCGAAAAAGCCAAGCGCATGGTCGAAAGCGGTCACGATGTGGTTATTCTGCTCGACTCCATCACACGTCTGGCCCGCGCCTACAACACGGTTGCCCCTGCCAGCGGCAAAGTCCTTTCCGGTGGTGTCGAATCCAATGCATTGCAGAAACCCAAACGCTTTTTCGGCGCTGCACGTCAGATCGAAAACGGCGGATCGCTCACCATTATTGCTACAGCGTTGATTGATACCGGATCAAAAATGGACGAAGTGATCTTCGAAGAATTTAAAGGAACCGGTAACATGGAATTGCAGCTCGACCGCAAACTGTCGAACAAACGCGTGTATCCGGCCATCGACATCGTGGCCAGCAGTACCCGCCGCGACGATCTGCTGGTGTCGAAAGAAAAACTGCAACGCATCTGGATTATGCGAACCCACCTGGCCGATATGAATCCGCTCGAAGCCATGGAATTCCTGCAGGAACGCATACGCTTCACCAAAACGAATGAGGAATTTCTGGTGACTATGAACGGTTAAAACACCACCTTTTTCACACAGAAAATTTCGTTTCGGTATAATATTTGACAATGGCTCCCGGATTTTTTTGAAAATCAACCTTTCTCAAAACACAACACCATGAAACGCTTTGCTCTATTTCATATTCTTTTTTCTTTCATGCTGCTGATGGCAACATCACTCACAAGTCATGCACAGCCCATCATGATTGAAAAGTCGAAGCAGGCCATACACCGCACAGCTACTGTCATTCAGGCCGCTCATGATGCCACCGTTACAGGACAGGTTTTTACCGGAAATCTGAAACAAGCCATTTCGCATCAGCAATTTGCCATTCAATTATTTTCGGATGGAAAATATATCAAAGCTGTCCATCACACACGCCGCGCCCGCGAGCTTGCCCGAATGCAGATAGAAGCAAATCTGGGTACAACACCTGCCGGATTCGAAGCCTCTTCCGATGAAGCTACCGATGGCCCCTCACCTTCAGCCGAAGAACTCGATGCAGCCTTGTCGGCCGCGATGATGAACAAAACCAGCGAAGACGAAAAAGCCATCGCAGCCAAACCACTTACAGGCATCGATATCAACGAGTAAGCCCCGGGAAATTCCAAATATTTTAGCTACTTTTGAACCATGAAATCCGTCAGCGAATCTTCATGGTTTTTTTATAAATCCTGCACGGTCAATGTGGGTGAAACCGGCTTTGGAGGCGGAAATCCGGTGCGAATTCAATCCATGACCAACACACCCACCGCCGATATTACATCAACGGTTGCGCAGTGCAAACGCATTTTCGATGCGGGAGCTGAACTTGTACGCATCACTGCACGAAATATTACAGAAGCAAAAGTGCTGAGCGATATCCGCAAACAACTTACAACAGATGGATACACGCAACCGCTTGCCGCCGACATCCATTTTAATCCGGCCATCGCCATTGAAGCGGCACGCAGAGTGGAAAAGATTCGTGTCAATCCGGGAAATTTCGTTGATGTATTTCCGGGAAAATTACAGTATTCTTCATCGGAATATACGCAGGAACTCGAAGAAACACATAAAACAATTCTGCCACTCATCGCTGTATGCCGCGAATACGGAACAGCTGTGCGCATCGGAATCAATGGCGGATCGCTCAACCGGCGCATCATTGATCGCTATGGTAATACCACCACAGCCATGGTAGAATCGGCGCTCGAATTCATACGCATGTTTCATGATGAACAGTTTCATCCATTGATAATTTCAATCAAAGCGAGCGACGTAAAAACCATGATTCATGCAAACCGGCTACTGGCGGAGCGTTTAATGGAATGCGGATTCGATTATCCCATACATCTGGGCGTCACTGAAGCCGGCGAAGGCGAAGACGGCCGCATGAAATCGGCTGCCGGCATCGGCTCATTGCTGATGGACGGAATCGGAGACACCATCCGCGTTTCGCTCACTGAAGCACCTGAAAAGGAAATTCCGGTAGCACGCGAAATTATTGATTCTGCAAGCAAAAACGTGTCAGATAAACAAATTGCCAAACAGTTTTATTCGATTGTAAATCCGTTTGCACATTTTATAAACGAGGCAGAAAAAATATCTCACAACATGCCGGAGGTTTGTGTTGAAGCGATTTCGCAATCACCAGCAACCGACATAAATGCGTTGCGAAAAAGTTTTTTGAATCAACCTGATCATCCAATCACCCTGCAATGGAATCCCGAAAGCAGCACGGTGACTGACTTTTCGATAGTTGCCGGATGTTTTTTGGCTGATGGTTGCGGAAATAAAATTGCGATTAACGAAAATTCCGGCAAAGAAAATAATATAGAAACAGCGTTGGATATTTTACAAATCACAGGACGTCGGATAACGAAAGCCAGCTTTACGAGCTGTCCTTCGTGTGGTCGTACCACTTATGACATTGAAAGTGTTTTGAAAAAAGTGAAAGCTGAATTTGCACATATGAAAGGAATTCATTTCGCCGTGATGGGTTGTATCGTCAACGGCCCGGGCGAAATGGCAGGAGCCAGATACGGCATTCTGGGCTCAAAGCCCGATCATGTCGACATCTGGCTGGATGGAAAACCTGTCCTGAAAAACATTCATCAGGACGAAGTGTTGAATGCATTGAAAAAAATTGTAGCAGAAAATGAGCAAGCTTAACGGCATTAAAAACATCATATTTGATCTCGGCGGTGTAATTCTCGATATTGACTTTACCGTGACCCAGCGCGAGTTTGTGAAACTAGGTCTGCAAAATATTGATTCCACTTTCGGACAATATCACCAGATTGGTTTTTTCGATTTATTCGATCGCGGCGAAATTGATGAGACAGAATTTCTGAATCAGGCAAAAAAACTATTCCCTGACTCTGTAACGCCGCTTCAAATCACCGATGCATGGAATGCCATGTTGTTTGATCTGCCACAACATCGGTTTGATTTGCTGAAAGAACTCGGTAATAAATATCGTCTGTTTCTGATGAGCAACACCAATATTATTCATTACAAAGCATATCAGGACATCATTCGCAAAACCTATGGTATCAGCGGGCTTGACGATCTTTTCGAAAAAGCCTATTATTCGTTTTTAGCAGGCATGCGCAAACCCGAAGAACGATTTTTCAATCTCATTCTGAATGAAAACGGATTGCTGGCGCATGAAACACTTTTTATCGATGATACCTCCACCAACACCATCGCCGCAGAAAAGCTGGGTATCCGGGGCTTGTATCTGAAACCTGGAGAAGACATTAAAACGCTATGCGAAGTTTAAACTTCGCATAGCGTAGCGGTCTTTGCACAGCTTATCAGAAGATATATCCTACGCGCACATCTATGCTGGCAGTCCAAAACTGTCTGGTTAATTCATCGTAATAGGGATAACCGCCTATGGGAGGTGAATGATCGTACTCCTTATAAACAATCAGATCCTGATGAATATTCATCACTCCGAATGCAGCGCCACACTCATAATAAAAACGCCCGTATCTCTGTTTAAAACCTAAGCCCAGAAAAGCGCCCATCATATTGGTGTTGTCGAATTGTTTCCGATAGGTAGCCTGATCCGCTCCTTCAAGATTATACCATACATGCGAATGTGTTGTATCGACTTCAAGGTGCTTGTAAATAAACTTGGCCTGTATATAAGGCAGCGATTGAGATTTATTATTGTTTGCCTCGTTCAGATAAAAATTGATCTGCGGCCGTGTATAATACCCTGAATAAAATTCAAACGGACCATGATTGCTGGTTGCAGCCATAAAAATCCGGCTGTAGTTCCACTTATTTGCATAAATACCACCGGCGTCCAGGGCAAAACCAAACCGCCCGGGTTTATACTCATACTGCAGGCCAGCTTGCTGCAGCAATGCCGAATTTATCGGATTTACTGCAAAAAAGTGTTTACGTGATGCAAACGTACGGGTATCATCAGAGCTTTGCCCGAATGAAAGCAATACGCCCGGCAAAAAGCATAGAAAGAAAAGTGTTTTCATCATAATCAGAAATAATAATATAAACGTGTTTTCGTGATAAATCAAGACAAATATAACAAAATTCAATAACATCAATATTCAAAACATTGCGTAAAGAATAATATCTTCGCACAGCGTAGTCAAATACATTATGGAAACCATCACACGCAAAACATTGATTTATAAAAGCGGGCTTGGCGTGCAATGCATTAACCATGTGCGCGGATGCAGCCATGGATGCCGGTATCCATGCTATGCGTACATGATTGCACATTCGCACGAGCAAGTAAAATCGATGGATGAATGGTGTCAGCCCAAACTGGTTTCCAATGCTGCGGAATTGCTCACAAAAGAACTTTCGCGCAAACGCGTGATGCCAGAACGAATTCATTTATGCCTGAGTACCGATCCGTTTATGTTTGGTTTTCGCGAAGTAACGGAAATGACTTTGAAGCTGATCCGGATTATAAATTCATGCGGTGTTCAGGCATCGGTGCTGACCAAAGGTCTGCTCCCTGAAGAACTTACTGATGAAAGAAATTACAGCAGAAAAAATGTGTATGGCATCAGTCTTATTTCGCTGAATGAAGATTTCAGACAACAATGGGAGCCAGGTGCAGCGCCCTATGCCGACAGAATTGCTGCATTGAAAAAACTCAGCGAAAGCGGATTAAATACGTTGGTGCATATTGAACCCTACCCGACTCCGAACATCATTCAGCAAGACATTACAAAGTTACTCGAAACTGTTTCATTCGCCAACACCATTCAGTTTGGCGGCTGGAATTACAACCCGCTGCCAAAGCAGTTTCCGGAGTACGAAAAATTTTACCGCAGCCAGGCAGCGCTTGTGAAGCAGTTTTGCGAAGACTAACGCTATGCGAAGTATAGACTTCGCATAGCGGAGTAACTACTGACCGCACCAGCGCTTCACATCGTCGAGCACCGGCATGGCAATTTCGAGTTTCAGTTTTTTGCGCATGCCGCCCAGATCGTTGAATAGTTTATTCGGGTTGGCATTTTTCAGATCTTCAAGAGACTGAATATTCATTTTTATCAGCACCGGTGCCCAGTCGGCATGAACACCCGCTTCGACGAGTTGTTCCGGTGTGATCACTTCTTTCTTTTTCTCTGGTCGCATCTGCGGGAAGAACAATACATCCTGTATGGAAGGGCTGTTGGTCATGATCATGGTCAAGCGGTCAATGCCGATTCCAAGACCTGCCGTTGGCGGCATACCCAGCTCAATCGCGCTCAGGAAGTCTTCATCCAACATCATGGCTTCTTCATCACCACGTTTGCCAAGCTCAAGCTGTTCTTCGAAACGTTTGCGCTGATCAATCGGATCGTTCAGCTCGCTGTAGGCATTACAGATTTCCTTACCGTTTACGATAGCTTCGAAGCGCTCGACCAGACCCGGTTTGCTGCGATGTTTCTTGGCCAGCGGCGACATTTCAACCGGATAATCCATAATGAAAGTCGGCTGAATTAATTTGCCTTCGCAGGTCTCACCGAAAATTTCATCAATCAGTTTACCTTTTCCCATCGAAGGATCGGTCTGAATATTCAGCTTGCATGCGGTTTCGCGCAATGCAGCTTCATCCATTTCCGAAATATCAATACCGGTATATTCATGAATGGCTTCAAACATGGTCAAACGTTTCCACGGACGCTGGAAGTTGATTTCGTGCTCACCCACTTTTACAATCGTTGATCCGGTCAGGTCGAGTGCAATTTTTTCCACCATTTCTTCCACCAGTTCCGCCATCCAGTTGTAGTCTTTATAGGCTACGTAGAGCTCCATCTGGGTGAATTCGGGATTGTGAAAACGATCCATTCCTTCATTACGGAAGTCTTTTGCAAATTCAAAGACACCGTCAAATCCGCCTACGATGAGGCGTTTCAGATACAATTCATCTGCAATGCGCAAATACAATGTAGTCTGATGAGTATTGTGAAAAGTCTTGAAAGGCCGCGCTGCAGCACCTCCGTAGATGGGTTGCAGAATCGGTGTTTCAACTTCGAGATAACCTTTTGATGTGAGATATTCGCGCATGGAATTGGTGAGCATCGAACGCTTTACAAAAGTTTCGCGCACCTGCGGATTCACGATCAGATCGAGTGAGCGGTTACGGTAACGCTGTTCGGGATCGGTAAAAGCATCGTATATTTTATCGTCTTTTTCCTTCACAATCGGCAATGGTTTCACCGATTTGCTCAGCAATGTAAATGATTGTGCGTGCACCGAAATTTCGCCTGTTTGGGTAATAAATCCAAAGCCTTTCACACCAATGATATCGCCGATATCAAGCAGTTTTTTAAAGACCGTGTTGTATAAAGTTTTGTCCTCGCCCGGGCAAAGATCGTCGCGTTTAAAATAAATCTGAATACGTCCCTGGGTATCCTGAATTTCGGCAAATGAGGCAGCACCCATAATACGGCGTGTCATGATACGGCCTGCAATTGAAATTTCCTTAAACTTTTCGGGGTTGGCATTGAATTCATTCAGGATTTCACCGGAATAGGCAGTTACCGGATATAAGGCAGCCGGGTAAGGCTCGATGCCAAGTTCGTGCAATTGAGTAAGCGCTTCGCGCCGCAGGATTTCCTGTTCGGATAATTCGGGCATAGGTCTTGAAATTTTTTGCAAAGATATAAGGAATAGCCGTATAGACAAAATTGTCCACCGTATTAATCCTTTTGAAAAACAACAGCGCCGCTTGCGCGATGAAACAGAACCGGGATGGTAGTGCCAACCGGATACTTATCGAAAAGCGCACAGCTGGACGATTTGAAGCGGGTCAGTACCTGGTTGTTTTCGTTGTCGACCTGTAAAACAAGGACATAATAACGGGTGCTTGAAAAAATATTGAATGCTCTTTCGTGCTGAACAACAGTCGCGTTTGTACTGATCCCGCTTTCCTGAGCAGCCCGGTTGCGCCTGCGAATGCGTGTTGCCTTGCGGATGAGCAGCAATCCAACCCCGGCAAACACCACAACGCTAATTACAATAAACGGGATAATGCTGATCTCATAAGCAACAAACAATGGCGTAATACCGGCAAACACTGCAAACACCAATGCGAGAAATCCAAAAAACCGAAATGCGCCCGATGATTCTTTCATTCTTGTTGTTTTCGCAAAAGTATAAAAAACAAATCTTTGTACCTTCGCAAAAAAAACAATATGCCGGAACTGAAGAAGAAATACCTGCTGCTCCTGAGTCTCGCAACGGCCCTGTTGCTCAGTGCTGCCTGGCCATTGCGCGGAATCCCGTTCATTTCATTCATTGCCCTGATTCCGCTGCTGTTTGTATGGGATCAGATTGCGCAGAATCCGCAGCGATTCCGCCGCTTAGCCACTTTCCGCTACAGCTATGTGGCCTTTGTTGTCTGGAATGCGCTTACAACCTACTGGATCTGGAATTCAACCGCATTGGGCGCCCTGTTTGCCATTCTTGTCAACAGTTTGCTGATGGCTCTGGTAGTGCAGTTTGGATCTTTTATCCGACAGAATCTGAATAAAAAAATCATCGGTCTTGCCGTGTATCCGGTACTGTGGATCACCTTCGAATTCCTGCACCTCGACTGGGATTTATCGTGGACATGGCTGACACTCGGCAACGTTTTCGCTTCGAAAATTTCGTGGATTCAATGGTACGAATTCACCGGCGTAAACGGCGGCTCACTCTGGATCTGGCTCATCAATATCATGCTGTTCGTTATCCTGAAATCTTTCATTCAAAAAGATTTTATGTGCAAAAAAGCACGCGTGGCGCTGATGTCAGGAACCGCACTGCTGCTGATTGTTCCATCGGTATGGTCTCAGATCAGATACAACAATTACGAAGAAAAAATAAATCCGGTCAGCATTGTCCTCATACAGCCCAATCTGGATCCCTATTCCGAACAATATCCGCAATATCATGTGCTCGATGTTCCGCAGGTAGTAGATCGCCTTTTGGTTCCCACTGCGGCCAAAGCCGATACTGCCGTTGATTTCTATGTGACG
Source organism: uncultured Bacteroidaceae bacterium (assembly GCA_964429475.1). GTDB lineage: Bacteria > Bacteroidota > Bacteroidia > Bacteroidales > DTU049 > GWF2-43-63. The sequence goes on from CAYSCE010000004.1 coordinate 14,625, forward strand.
CCTGAAAGTGTGTTGCAGGAAGATATGTTCGAAGATCAGTTTGCCTTTTCGTACAGTCTGAATAAAATCAGAGCGTTTCTGAAACAGTATGCACCGGATTCAAAATTTATAGTTGGTGGCGGAACATTTCGTCTGTTCGCACCTGGTGAACCATTGGGCCCGTCGGCGCGCAGACTCAACAGCAAACAATATTACGAAGCTTTCAATACGGCCATGTTTATGGATACAACCGGCGTTCGCGAAACTTATCACAAAAGCAAGCTGGTGGCCGGTGTCGAACAAATGCCGTTTTCCGATCTGATTAAACCGATTGAAAAATTAGCCATCGATCTGGGCGGAACCGTTGGAACACTCGGCAAAAGCAAAGACCGCACAGTGTATACCGAAGGAAAAGTTCCGGTCAGTACGGTCATCTGCTACGAAAGTGTGTATGGCGGATTTGTGGCCGACTTCATCAACAACGGAGCTCAACTTTTGTTCATCATGACCAACGATGGCTGGTGGGGCGAAACTGCAGGACACAGGCAGCACTTTAAATATGCTTCGCTGCGGGCTGTCGAAACACGCCGGTCTATTGCACGCGCCGCCAATACCGGTATTTCATGTTTCATCAATCAGCGCGGCGATGTTATTCAGCAAACAGATTACTGGACACGCGATGTGATAAGAAATACGCTGAATGCGAATGATGAAATCACTTTTTATGTGAAGCACGGTGATTACATAGGCCGCGCATTTACTGTGGTTTCGGGATTGTTGTTGCTTCTGGCTTTTGTATTTTATTTCATCCGCAGAATCAATAAGCGTCGCGAAAAAAAACCGGCATGAAATATCTGAAACTGGTCAAGTTTTCCCACACCATTTTCAGTCTGCCCTTTGCGCTGACCGGATTTTTATTTGCCGTCGATTCGGGCTATCCCATGCCACAACCACTGATTATTGTTTGGATTGTGCTGGCGTTGGTTGCAGCGCGCACCGCTGCCATGGCCTTTAACCGATGGACCGATTACCGCATGGATGCCCGAAATCCACGTACCAAAAACCGCGAAATTCCGGCCGGCATCATCAAACCCGCGCAGGCACTCATGCTTACGATTGTTTCGGCTGTTGCTTTTATTATTCTGGCAGGACTTATCAATGAAATATGCTTGTATCTGAGCCCGGTTGCGTTGCTGGTGATACTTGGCTACAGCTACACAAAAAGATTCACAGCGCTGGCACATATTGTTCTCGGTATTGGCCTGGGAATAGCACCGGCAGCCACTTTCATTGCAGCCACCGGCACGTTCGACCCGGGACTTTTATTCCTGTGTTTTGGCGTGATGCTCTGGACCGCAGGCTTCGACATCATTTACGCATTGCAGGATATGGAATTCGACCGCAACGAAAAACTGCATTCCATTCCGGCAGCAATCGGTTATAAAAATTCGTTGCTGTTATCGGCCGCATTCCACGCCATTTCCATAACATTGATTTTTTTATTCTGGTTGTATATGTACGGAAATAATATTTCGCTCACAGGTGTTGTTTTATTCTCACTGATGCTCGTGTACCAGCACATCGACGTGCACCGACATGGTTTGAAAAAAATCAACCTCGCTTTCGGAACCATGAACGGAGTCGCATCGCTTGTTTACGGAGCGGGATATCTGATGGCGTTTCTGGTGAATTAGCATACGGAATTTTCAAACTGCGGTAAACAATGGGCAGAAATTTCCGGTCTTCTGACAAAACCATCAAGACATCACAGGCTTCGATAACGGTGGAACCTTTGGGCGTTACAAAGCGGTCTCCGCGGCGGATCATGGCAATAATGGAAGTTGTTGGAAAACGAATATCGACAATGCGTTTTCCGACAGCATAACTACCTTCGGGAATTATTATTTCTTCCAACGCAGATTTATCTTCATCATCGAGTAAACGATCAATAGCTGTTTGCTGACGCATTGAACGCGGCACAGTGACTTTCAGCCAGCGTGCCACCAAAGGCAGTGTTGTTCCCTGAATCAATACAGATGTGATGGAAATAAAAAATACGACATTAAAAATTACGCCCGATTTATCGACTCCGGCAAGCAGCGGATATGTAGCAAATACAATAGGTACAGCGCCACGTAAACCCACCCATGAAATGAAAAACTTTTCGCGTGCCGGAAAACGGAAAGGCAACAGGCTCACGAAAACCGCAATGGGTCTTGCAATCAGAATGAGAAATCCCGCTATGAGTAATCCGATACCAATAAATGGAACGATATGAGAAGGATAAACCAGTAAGCCAAGCGTGAGAAATAAAATAATCTGCATAAGCCAGGCGGTGGCATCGAACATTTTTAAGATGGTTCGCTTATGCATAAGTTTCTGATTTCCGAGATACACAGCGCAAATGTACACTGCCAGAAACCCGTTGCCTTCGATGAGATCGGTTGCATAAAAAGAAATATACACCAGCGACAACAATAAAATCGGGTACAATCCTTCGTAAGATAAGCGGATGTGATTAATAATTTGTTTTCCGATATATCCGAATCCAAATCCGGCAACTGCGCCTACAGCCATGTGGGCAATAAAATCCTGAACGACAACGCCGAAATTTCCTGAGCTGTCCAGTGTTAGTTCAAGTAAAGCGATTACAAGAACAAACGCCATCGGATCGTTGCTGCCGCTTTCCAACTCCAGTGTCGGGCGCAGCCCTGATTTAAGTGCAATATTTTTTTCGCGCAGTATCGAAAAAACGGCGGCGGCATCGGTCGATGAAACAATGGCGCCCAGCAACAACGCTTCATAAATAGTAAAGTCCGTAATCTGCCACACGAAAAGTCCAAGAATAGCCGTTGTCAGCATTACTCCTACCGTCGACAACAGTATACCACGGCCAAGAACGGGTTTTACGCGCCCCCAGTCTGTGTCGAGACCCGAAGAAAACAAAATCACACAGAGACTGATCACTCCGATAAACTGGGCAATCTGCGGATCATTGAATTGAATTCCACCAATTCCTTCACTGCCGGCCAACATACCAACGCCCAGAAAAAACACCAGCATGGGTAACCCCGATCGGGAAGAATTGCGACTGACAATGATACTTACAAAAAGCAGTATCGCTCCAATCAACATGAAATTTTCTATGGTCAGAATCATGTGTATGCGTGCTGTGCTGACAAATATAAGCAATTTTTTTCTCCTGAAAAAACGAATAACATTCTGCACAATAATAAGCACCGGTCAATTGATTAAATTTCATTTCGGCGGTGAAATATTGCAGTTTGAAATGTAATTTGCCTGATGTGCAGATTTTATCACAAAAACGCATAGAAATTCCATTTCTCATTTTACGCAATACATGACAGAGTAACGCATTCAAACATAATATATCCATTTTTTGTTTCTATAAATCAATTTCAGGCAACAACACATTACACAATCATTATTTAATGAGGTTTTCAAAAGAATCAGGGCGATTGTTACCTTTTAGGTACCTTAGCTGTCTTTATACCTGAAAAACCGAATAGCGCCGGGGTACGATAACATGAAAAAACTGCTTCTTTTTTGTATTCTTTTTTCCGTTTGCGGATATCTGTCTGCTCAACAGGAAAACTACGGCACCCGCCTGGGCATGGGTGTTGAAAAGAAACTCAACAACTGGACTTTTGCTGCCGAAGGTGAATTGCGCACCATTTATTATGTCCGGCTTATCAGCCGCGGAAGCCTGCAGCTAAGCGCCGATTATAAAATTGCAAAACCGCTGACCGTGGGCGCAGGCTATGAGTTTATGAATTATCTCGACGTCAAATACAAAGACTATCAGTTACGACATCGTGCGTATGCACAGGTCACCGGCAAAGCGGAATGGAAGCGATTTACCTTTTCGCTCAGAGAGAAAATTCAACTCACTACAAAAGATGAAACTGACCGCATCAAACCCAACGGAAAAATTGACACCTATGCCATTAATCCTGCGTGGCTGAGTCGTACACGGGTAAAAATTTCGTACAACATTAATAAGTCTCAGATTGCACCGTATCTGTCTTTCGAAGCCAATTATCAGCTTAATAATCCCGACGGGAACATGATGGATAATTACAAACTCACGCTGGGAGCCACGTACAAGCTCAACAAAAAACACAGCTTCGATTTCTATCTGCTCGGAAATAAGGATATAAGCCTGATTGCCGACGAAGAACAATCGAAGTTTGCACTGGGAATTTCATACACTTTCAAGCTGATTGAAAAAAATAAAACGAAATAAAACCATGAACAGAAAATTATTATTCGGAGCGACGACCCTGCTGTTAATGGCATTTGCAGCCTGCAATCCCGATGAAGTCATTGATGATCCGGTCGACCCGAACAATCCAAATGGAACCGATACAACCGAATTTGCTACATCCACTTCGGAAGAAGATGCTGATTATACCTGGAACACAGCGCACGAAAACACCATTTATCTGAACGGAAGTTCCATCAGTTCAACATCGACGACCGTGACCATTGCAGGCACTACTGCCACCATAACCGGCTGCGGAAACTACAGAATTACCGGTACACTCGACAATGGTCAGATCCGTGTAAACAACACCGATGGCGGTATTGTACGTCTGATTATGGACAATGTAACTGCATCGAATTCCACCACCGCTCCGCTGTTTATTGCACAGGGAAAAAAGACTGTCATTATTTTACCGGCCGGAACTTCCAGTACTTTTTCGGATGCAGCATCGCACGACACATTGATTGATGGCTCCAATTCGGCGATATACAGCAGCGACTATCTGTCGTTTTACGGCGAAGGAAATCTGACTGTGCATGGAAATTATGCCGATGGCATCAACGGAAAAGATGAACTGATTGTCAAAAGTGGCAATATCACTGTCACTGCCGTTGATGATGGTATCCGCGGAAAAGATTTTGTGCTGGTTCATGGTGGCGTTGTGCAAGTAACCACAACAAACGGAGACGGCATTATATCAAATGATGTTACAGTTGGTGCCTTGGGATTTATCAGCGTTGAAGGCGGTTCTGTTACCGTAAATTCAAAAGGCGATGCCCTGAGTGCAACAGGCAACATTAATATTTACAACGGAACATTCAACCTTACATCGGGTGGAGGCAGCACGGTGACCCCTTCTGCAACGGTTTCCGGAAAAGCCATCAAAGGCGATGATTATGTCAATATTGCCGGAGGCACCATTGTTATCAGTGCTTCGGACGATGCCATTAATTCAAACAACATCATCAACATCAGCGGTGGAAGTATTACGGCAACCACAAAATCGGACGGACTTTGCGCCACCAACAATGTGATCACCAGCGGTGGCACCATCAACATCACTTCGGGTGGTGGAAGCTCGGTTACAGCCAGCACCACCGTTTCTTCGAAAGGAATAAAATCGCCAACCGCGGTACATTTGTACGACGGCAATATCACACTCAATTGTGCCGACGACTGTATTCATTCCGACAACGCCGTGTACATTGCAGGCGGCACCATTACAGCACAATCGAACGATGACGGCATTCACGCCGAAGACAGTATTGTATTTGATGGCGGCACCACCACCATAACAAAATCGTACGAAGGCGTTGAAGCAAAATATGTGGTTATGAACAACGGATCAGCTTATGTGACAGCCACCAACGATGGCTTTAATGTTACCGCGGGAACCGTTAGCGGCGGTACCGAGTCGAACGACGGAAGCATGCTCCGGATCAACGGTGGCTACATCAATACCAATGTGACCAACGGTGATGGCATCGATGGAAACGGAAATATAACGATGACCAATGGAGTGGTAGTAGCACACGGACCCAACGGTGCACCCGAAGTGCCACTCGATTACAACGGATCATTCAATATTTCCGGTGGCATTGTGGTTGCATCGGCACCAAGCACTCAAATGCTCGAAGGCCTGAGTACAACCTCAACACAGAAGTCAGTAAAAATCACTTTCAGCTCATCGAATACGGCCAATACGCTGTTCCATATTCAGGATGCATCGGGCAACAGCCTTGTGACCTTTAAACCCAGCCGTGCATATCTGGCCATGATTTTCTCTTCACCACAACTCGTTTCAGGCACCACCTATTCCATCTATACAGGCGGCAGCTGTACCGGCACCAACGACAACGGCTACTACACCGGTGGCACGTATTCGGGCGGCACCCTGCGCAAAACTTTTACCTGCACCAGCACTGTGACGAGTGTAACGGTGAACTGATGATGCACAACGCATGAAGCTTGCGGCATGAGGCATAGGGCTTGCGGCGCAAGGCTCAGGGCTCAGGGCACAACGCCAGCAGCTTAATGCTTAAAAAATTCGTAGATTCTCAGATCATTAAGCTTTAAATTTTTAAGCTTTAATCAACGAAATTTAGCAACGCACATCCCGACCGGTCGTTGAGCGTGTCGAAACGCGGTCGGGACTTTCAGTACTGACGCTTGCGGTCAGCACTTTCAGACGCATAGCAGCATCCAACATTTTTTAACCGCGTTAAAATATTTAGTCTTCTTTGATACTCAAAATGCTAAACTTATTTTGCGCGCTTTCACGCGTTTTTTATCATTTTTCGGCACCGTAAATTCAATCCGCTTCATGTTGTGAGTGACACTTACATCAATAACAATTACAATGTTTTTCTTTTCAAACACTATGCTGATTAACCTGTTGAACTCCGTAACTGAACAAAAAAACAGATCCTCCCTACTCACAACCGAAAAATCATTCCGATCGCATTTGAATGCAGGAACCGGTTTGCAGCTGTCAGCAACCAGTAACAAGTATTTACTGTTGCAATCAAATGGGCCTGTAGTGTCATTTTGTTGAGTCAATAATCCGGTTCTTCCAATGCGCTGAAAAACCTGGCACCAGTCAGTAGAATCGGCAGGCTGACAATAGGAGACCTGCGCTGCAATACTGAAAACAAAAAATAATAAGAGTGGTTTCATAAGGTGTGGAAAATAAATGGAATAATTGTCATGGGGTAAAGTTATGGAAATCTCGGTTGGAATTGATGCAATTTAAGGATTGGATTAGAAATTAAAAAACCAATGTCCCTGATAATAAAATATTGAGTGCAAAATACACGATTTCAACAAGAATGATAAAGGAAAAAATTCTCGCTCTAAATTTTAAAGAAGAACCGCAAAAAGATGGAATTAACAAAACTATATAAAACAACCATTTTGCGTTTTCAGAAAAGTAATACCCCAGCTTATACAACACAAAATAAAGCAGACAGGCTATTACAGACAGTAAAATTGGCAACAAAATAGGTGTCAGTGTTTTCAGTTTCATTTTCTTGATTCAATTCGATAAAAAAATTCAGGTACTACCACTTTAGCATATTGTGAGCCTTAAATTGGACTACTGATTTCAACTCGTTTGCTATTCACAGGGTAAAATTATTGAAAAAATCAAAATGGGAAACACTACATTCGTTTAATAAATTCAGGATTTAAAAAAAATCAACGTAACAGAAACTGCCTCACCAAATCTTCTTTCGTGCAGGTATTCAAATCAACGCCAATATCAAATCCATCGTCTCTGTGTTTTTTCATAAACCGGTTGTAATCATCAATTGCTTTCAACGAATCAATAAAAAACAAAGAACAAAATGAAAGAATTTCTTTGTCCATTTCCAGATATTGTGCATTTGACTCAGGTACCGGAACACTGTTATATACGCGGAGTGCATTTTCAAAATATCTCTGATAATCGGGTTCATTGATGTGATAACTCAATAAGCCCAGTTGAAACGAAGAAGTATTTGATACCGAGTCAATATTGTAATACTGGTATTTATAAACTTCAAGCGCTTCGTTGTGTTTACCCAGGCTTAGATATAATGTTGCTTTGAAATCCAGATACTGCTGCTTGTCAGGCATAAATTTCAATGATGAATCTATGAGCGAAACTGCCTGGATGAGAGCCACCGTATCATTGTGCGATACAGGTGTGATTATTTCAATGTATTTATTAAACGCCTTTTCATAAAACTGTGAAGCTTTCAACGAATCCTCATTTACCTGAGAAGATTTTTCGCTGTTCTGTCCGGAACAGGCGTTGAATAAAATAATTGTCAGCAAAAGAAGCTTTAGGAGGTTGTTTTGGTTTTTCATCTGGAAATAATAAATTTTGAAGTCAGTTAAATTTCATGCTGTAAAGTTATGAAAATATTCCAATTTATCCACACGGAAAGCTGCCCCCTGAACCCGTAAAAATCACAGCAGGATAAATTATCCCACTTTTCACTACATTTGCACATAATAAAGACTCATATGATCATCATCGGAATAACCGGAACACTCGGCGCAGGCAAAGGAACCATTGTGGATTATCTGGTGCGCAACCGCGATTTTACACACTTTTCGGTACGGCAGTTTCTGCTGAAAGAAATACGCCGGCGCAAAATGCCCGAAAACCGCGACAGCATGGTGACTGTAGCCAACGAGCTGCGCGCAAAACATGGCGCATCGTACATTGTGGAACAGCTGCACGATCAGGCCGTGAAAAACGGAAAGAATGCCATCATCGAGAGCATCCGCACCACAGGCGAGATTGAGGCCCTGCGCGCCAAAGGCGGATTTTTCCTGCTGGCCATCGATGCCGATGCGCGCATCCGCTTCCAGCGCATTCTTCAGCGTGGTTCCGAAACCGACAATATTGATTACGATACTTTTATTGCCAACGAAAACCGCGAAATGAGCGGCGCCGATCCGGCCACGCAAAACCTGATGAAATGTATTGAAACAGCCGATTTTGCGCTCGACAACAATGGTACTTTTCAGCAGCTCTTCGATCAGATCGAACGCATTATGGACGAGGTGAAAGCCAGAGAGAAAGCGGCTTCGGCAGGTATTCCCTATCGTCGTCCTTCGTGGGATGAATATTTTATGGAAGTCTCCAATACCGTTGCCAAGCGCGCCACCTGCGACCGCGGCCGATCGGGCTGTGTGATTGTGCGCGACAAACGCATTCTGGTCACCGGTTATGTGGGCTCACCCATCGGATTGGCGCACTGCGACGAAGTCGGGCACCTGTTTAAAAAAATGATACACGAGGATGGCCGCACCACCACACATTGTGTGCGTACGGTTCATGCCGAACAGAATGCAATCACACAGGCAGCGCGTTATGGCATCTCGCTCGACAACGCAACCCTGTATTGCAAAATGACACCCTGCCGCACCTGCGCCATGCTCATCATCAATTGCGGCATCAAACGCGTGGTGTGCGAGTTCCGCTATCACGATGCCAAAGAAAGCGAGGCCATGTTTGCTGAAGCCGGCGTGCATATGGCGTATTTTAATGATGAAATTCTGAGCTACGAAAATCAATAACGATTTACGATATCAGATCGGTGATCTTTGATTTTTGATTTTTTTGACGATCTTCCAATCTGAAGAATGTCATTCGATCTGGAATCGCCATTCAGATCTGATTACGATAGCTTTCGCATCAAAAATCTCAAATCCTTTCCGCCGTGGCGGACTTAAATCATTTCTTGCTAAATTTGCACACAATTTCACACGTTTACAACAATGGATTACAATCACCGCGACACCGAGGCCCGCTGGCAGAAATACTGGGCCGACCACAAGACTTACCGTACGGAAATCGTTCCGGACAAGCCCAAATATTATGTGCTCGACATGTTTCCCTATCCTTCGGGAGCCGGATTGCATGTCGGACATCCGCTCGGATACATCGCTTCGGATATTTTTGCACGCTATAAAAAACTGAAAGGTTTCAACGTGCTGCATCCCATGGGATACGATGCATTCGGACTTCCGGCCGAGCAGTATGCCATCGAAACCGGCCAGCATCCTGCGATTACGACCGATGTCAACATTAAACGCTATCGCAGCCAGCTCGATAAAATCGGTTTCTCGTTCGATTGGGACCGCGAAGTACGCACTTCGGATCCGGCCTATTACAAATGGACGCAATGGACATTCATTCAGTTGTTTCATTCGTGGTTCGACAAGTCGCAACAGAAGGCACGTCCAATCAAAGATCTGATCACGCTTTTCGAAGACGGCGGCAATGAAAATATTCCGGCTGCACATTCATGCGATGTGATTTTCACCAGCCCGGAATGGAATGTCATGAGCGAAGAAAAACAATCGGACATTCTGATGGATTATCGTCTGGCGTATTTAGCCGACACGATGGTGAACTGGTGTCCCGCGCTGGGAACGGTTCTCGCCAACGATGAAGTGAGCGAAGGTTTCAGTGTGCGCGGCGGACATCCGGTCGAACGCAAGGAAATGAAACAATGGTCGCTGCGCATCACAGCCTATGCCGACCGCATGCTGGAAGGACTTGAACGTATTGAGTGGCCCGAAAACATCAAAGAAATCCAACGCAACTGGATTGGCCGAAGCGAAGGCGCCATGCTGCGTTTCCTGCTGGCCGACCATCCTGACAAACATCTTGAAATCTTTACAACCCGCCCCGACACTGTGTTTGGAGTGACGTTTATGTCGGTAGCTCCCGAACACGAATATGTTGAATTGCTGACAAAACCCGAACAAAAAGCTGTGGTTGATGCGTATGTAAAACATGCGAAGAACCGCAGTGAGCGCGAGCGCATGGCCGATGCAAAAACGCCAAGCGGTGTGTTTACGGGTTCATACGCCATTAATCCGTTTAACGGAAAAGCTGTCCCTGTGTGGGTTGCAGACTATGTGCTCAGCGGTTACGGAACCGGCGCCGTGATGGCTGTTCCGGCACACGACAGCCGCGATTACGCATTTGCAAAGCATTTCGGACTGCCCATCATCGAAGTCATCAAAGGCGGTAACATCGAAGAAGAAGCTTTCGAATCGAAAGAAGGTGTTTGTGTGAACAGCGGATTTATCGACAACATGATTGCCCGCGATGCCATTAAAAAAGTAATTGCTCACGCCGAAGAAAAAGGATTTGGCTACGGAAAAATCAACTATCGTCTGCGCGATGCCATCTTCAGCCGCCAGCGTTACTGGGGCGAACCGTTTCCGGTGTTTTATAAAAACGGAATTCCACATACCATTGATGAGTCTGAACTTCCGCTCCAGCTGCCGGAAGTAGACAAATATCTGCCGACCGAAACCGGCGAACCACCGCTGGCACGCGCGAAAAACTGGCATACCAAAGCGGGACACCCTTACGAAACGTCGACCATGCCTGGCTTTGCAGGATCGAGCGCGTATTATTTCCGTTACATGGATCCGCGCAACGACGAAAATTATTTTTCGAAAGATGCCGTCAATTACTGGAAAAGCGTAGACTTTTATGTCGGTGGTGCAGAACATGCCACCGGACACCTGATGTATGCACGCTTCTGGAATAAATTTCTGTTCGATCTCGGCCTGACACCCGAAGATGAGCCATTCCGCAAAATGATCAATCAGGGAATGATTCAGGGTCGAAGCAATTTTGTGTATCGCGTAAAAGCAGAGCGTATGGCCGAATTCGTGCTCTGGGAGATGATCCGCGACAAACAGCTGGGTGTTGAATTTAAAAAAGGATATACACAGGGCGAGTTTTCATTTGATTTTTACAGTCCGGAAAACCATATAATCATTGAGGTGAAGAGTTCACATGACATCATGGAACGTTTGCCTGTATGCGCCGAATTCGCCGAGAAAAACAATTGTCAGCTGCTCATGTTCAGCATTGTTGATGTGATTCTGCACACCGGCGATGTGTTGCATAAAATTAAAAAGGCATTGTCGGGAAAAGAAGTCGCACCCTTCGATATGATTGATGAATGGGAAGAAGCGCCCATCTTTGCTTCGAAAAATATTTTCGGCCGCGAACAGTTTTCTTTCCCGGTGCATGTGGATGTAAATATTGTCAACAACGATATCCTCGATACCGACGCATTCCGCGCATGGAGACCCGAATACACCAACGCACGTTTTATTCTCGAAGAAGATAAATATGTGTGCGGCTACGAAGTTGAAAAAATGTCGAAGTCGAAATACAATGTGCAGAATCCGGACGACCTCGTAGAGAAATACGGCGCCGATACACTGCGCATGTACGAAATGTTTCTCGGTCCGGTTGAACAGTCAAAACCCTGGGATACCAACGGAATCGAAGGCGTATCGCGCTTTATACGCAAACTGTGGAAACTGTTTGTGGGCGAAGAAGACAACTTGCTTGTCACCGACGACGCTCCCACAGCGGCTGAGCTGAAAACGCTGCACAAAACTTTGAAGAAAACCGAAGAAGACATTGAACGTTTTTCGCTGAATACTTGCGTCAGTACATTCATGATTTGTGTGAACGAACTTGGTGATCTGAAATGCCGTAAGCGCGCCATTCTCGAGCCATTGCTGATTGCGCTGTGTCCTTTCGCACCCCATATTTCCGAAGAATTATGGAACCGGCTTGGTAACACCGAAAGCATATCCGGAGCCACTTTCCCGACATGGGACGAAAAATATCTGATCGAAGACACCGTAAAATATCCGGTTTCTTTCAACGGCAAAATGCGCTTCATTCTTGAAGTAGCCGCAGGAACCTCAAAGGAAGAAGTTGAGAAACTCGCACTCAGCGCGCCCGACAGTCAGAAATGGCTCGAAGGCAAAGCGCCGAAAAAAATCATTGTGGTGCCCGGAAAGATTGTGAACGTCGTTATATAAGCTGCGAACAGTGAACGGTGAGCAGTGAACGGTTATTGGTTAATGGTTATTAGTTAATGGTTATTGGTTAATGGTTATTGGTTAATGGTTATTGGTTAATGGATAATGGTTAATGGTTGTCAGAAAATTGTAGAGCCAAAGGCCTAAAAAAGTTGCGGAGCACAAATAGCGCCGTAGGTGCTGCAGATATCAGACCGGGATGAAGTCCCGGTAATAAATAAAGTACGCGAAGCACCTTTGAGTTGAAAAATCACGCGTCTGCTGACAGAAGTTCCTTCATCAGCACAGGTCAGACGCGCATCCGCCTCGGCGGACAGAGTGAGTGATTAGTGCGAGAGCGAAGCACATCATGCCGCTGCTGTTGGTTGTAGTCCGAAAAAGTAATTCTTGCGGGTTGAGTCTGGAGACTCAACCCCACAACTCCGATTAAAAAAACTACACCCAACAGCTAGCTTGTGCCGCAAGCCGCATGCATTGTGCGTTATGCTCTGCGCCGCAAGCGTCATGCCGCATGCCGCAAGCATATTTCTAATTCATAAACTGCGACAGAAAATACCAGTACACTTTGTTCATTTCCTTTTTGCTCACCTCGCGGAATGCTGGTTTGGAGCCATCGAAGCGGCTGATGATATCTTCGGTGTAGCTGATGATCAACTCAACGCCTTCCGGATTTACAAGCGGAGTCTCATCTTTCGGTGTATGATACACCGGTGGCAATCCCGAAGTGAAATAAATATACGGTGTTTTATGCTGATAAAAACAGGTGTGATCGGATGCATCAACAGCGCCGTTAAAAGTTTTCAGTTTGTATTTTCCATATTCTGTTTCAGTAATGACAGAATCCCAGACCGGTGTAGTTCCAAGTCCGAAAACATCGAGCTGGTCTTCTTTCCAGCCGAGGCGGCCAATCATATCGAAGTTGACATAAAACGCAATTTTATCGAACGGATAAATATTGCTGCTGCAAAAATAATTTGAGCCCAGCAATCCTTTTTCTTCTGATCCCCAACAGGCGAGAATGTAATTGTATTTTGTCAGGTTGCCCGAGCTCAGATAGCGCGCCATTTCCATCACGCCGGCCGTACCGCTTGCATTGTCATCGGCGCCGTTGTTTACGTACAAGGCGGTATCTTTATAATAAAAACCAATATGATCGTAATGTCCGCCAATCACAATGGTATACGGCGCATTGTTTTCGATGTAGCCCAGAATATTGTTCGAGACCGGACGAATGGTATCGCCTTTATCATTTATCCTGGCGCGCAGATCGAAAGATTGTCTGAAATTATCTGTGCCCGGAAGCGGGATTAACCCACACTTTTTGAATTCGTCTATAATGTAGTTCCCTGCTTCATATTCATACTCCGATCCACCTTCGCGCCCCATGAGTAAATCGCTCGCCAGAACCGAAATATCGGTCAGAATGCGGCCTGACCTTGCCTGGTCGTCGAACAAAAAATCAGTCTGCGCAAATGAACCAAACGTCAGCAGGGTGAATAGAAAAGAAATTGTTTTCATGTATTTTTTGAATTAGACGTATCAATACTACAGATGTTACAGCTCCGAAAACGGCGCTACAACATTGATTCCCGGTTTATATTCTTTCATGAGCAAAGACGCAAGAAACTGAAAATGCTCTTCGTTTGCCACAAAATCGAGATTGCTGGTATCGACCACCACAACACGCAATGAAGGCTGTTCGTGAAAATATTCAAAATAGCTTTTCTGAATATTATCGAGATATTCCAGCGAAATTTCCTGTTCGTAACCACGGCCACGTTTGATGATATTCTCTTTCAGTTTTTCGGGTGGCAGATGCAAATACAAAATAATGTCGGGGCGCGGCAGATTGCTGTCGATAATCTGAAACAGGTTTTTATACAAACGGTATTCGTCATCCTGCAAAGTCTTGCGCGAGAAAATCAGCGACTTCGGGAAAATATAATCCGAAATCAGAAAGTCAAAAAAGATATCCGTATTCAGCACATTGTCTTTAAACTGCCGGAAGCGGGCTGCCAGAAACGACAGTTCGAGCGGGAAAGCATAACGTTCGGGATTTTTATAAAATTTGGGCAGGAAATCATTTTCCTCGAATTGTTCGAGCAGTAATTTACCATTGAAATCGGCAGCCAGACGGGTCGACAACGAAGTCTTACCGGCACCGATGCATCCTTCAACAGTAATAAAACGATATGGAAATTTCATGGCAACGCGTTAGCGTTCCAAAGATAATTCAAGTTTTGATTGGTCAGAACATTCTGCCAATAATTCACGCACAGTTTTTTTGAACACCGGGTGAATAAAATCGGGACACAGCTCGGCAAGCGGCTTTAAGACAAACAAACGATCCTGCATACGCGGATGGGGAATGATCAACTCCTTTGAATTCATCACCAGATCATCGAAGAAAATAATGTCAATGTCCATCTGCCGATCGGTATACTCAGAAAAAATGCTGGGTTTTAACCGTCCCAGTTTTATTTCAATAGCTTCGAGACGCAGAAGTAATTGCAGCGGACCACAATCAACTTTAATCTTCATGGCCAAATTTAAAAATCGATTTTGCGTTTTAAAGCCTATAGCGTCACTTTCATACGTATTACTCACCTCCAGCACCTCTCCGCAGTACAATTTAATCGAAGCAATGGCAGCATCCATATGCCTCTTTCGATTGTCCATATTGGACCCCATTGACAGATATGCAATGTGTTTATTCATCGGATGCAAATATATAAATATCACAATGTCTGATTCCAAAATAAAGGTTAATTTGTTAATTTTTCATATTTAAACCGGCATTGGGACACCTTAATAACGAAATGAATTCCCCGTTATTTTTCGCACGAAAAAAAACACTCATAAGAAAAATGCAGATGGTTTTTCTGAACAACAGTAATATAAGCAGAAATATTTGTCAGCAGGTATTTGAAAAGATCCTGTCATTCAGAACCTGTCTGACTACCTGTTGCAGTTTTACCAATTTGAAATATATGATAGTCCA
>CAYSCE010000005.1:0-24298 GCA_964429475.1 uncultured Bacteroidaceae bacterium
TGCGACCCATAATGTCCACATACGATGCTGTTGAAATTTTGTACAGCGCAAGGGCATCATCGCCATTAAAAAATGTTGCTGACGTAATCGTTGTGTCCGTAGTATAAATCGTTGCAGCTGCATTTGAATATACCCTGGCCACACCATGATCCAGTGTACCACTCAGCAGATAATCAGTTGTTGGCGTTGTGACACCATTGGCAAACAATCGCAATCTGTAATCAGAAAGATTTACTGTAGCACCGGTACCATTGTAAATTTCGATATATTTATTACTGTTTGATCCTTCCACATATTCCGAAATAATCAGATCGGTGGCACAACCTGCACCACCACCGCCTCCTGCTGTTGTTGCACATGTTGCTGTCAATGCTGCCGGCGATGTTTTGTAATTGACATTTGAAGATGAATTGGTATACGGATATATTTTGAAATAATAGGTTGTTGATGCTGTAAGGCCTGTAAAACTAACACTCTGCACGCCGGCACTGATGTTTTTAATGAACGTTGCATCACCTTCAGGGGTTCCGTCAACAGGATCGGAAATGGCTGCCAGACTAACGTTACTGGCCTTGATCAGATACTTGTCCGGTATCACTGTACCGGTGGCATCAGTCCATGTAAGCGTAACGGAAGTACTGGTTCCGGTTCCACATGTAAAAGCCGTCGGATGATTGGTGGGTTCCGGTTTCAGAACCGTATAGCTGTTTGTTACCGAAATGGTTGAATTGCCATTGTTGTCGGTGGCAATAATTCTGTAGGTTACCGTGGTTCCCGCTGTTTGAGCCGGAATCGACGTTGATGTGATATAATTCGGAGCTCCGTTCAGATTCATGGCAATGCTGTTTCCGAAGCTTGTAGCATCGGTACACCACTGCAGAACAGCCGATGCAATACTGCCGTCGTCAGTGATGTCCGCCGTAACAGAAACCGTATTGACCGGATTCGGGAATAAAGGGGTTTGTACAATATTGGTTATTGAAGGTGAGGTTGAACAAACGGTCGATGTCCACACCAGACAAACATACTCCGGATGATCGATGTAGGGATTGCGGTTGTGTTGCGGTGTATTGTAATAAATGGCATTGTTTCGGTCAATTTCCTTCTGACTCACCGGATCCTGCAAATGCCAGCGCACCAGCATATCGATATACCATTGCAGATAATTTCCGCCGCTGGCAGCAATAATATACTGAGAATCGAATGTATACGTATTTCTCCATACACTCAGATAATTCATATATCGGGTTGCAAGGTACAGATACGCACGGGCAAAATCCCCCTTATATTCATTGATGGGTTCAAACACTGTGCCTGTGAATCCGGTCAAAGCACAAGGTCCAAGCTCGCTCCCATTCGAAGAAACATAGGTTGGAGCATTGGTTTCTGCAACAATATAATTGCTTTTTCGGTTGTTTACATACTGGTCGCACGGTGGCAGATGATGCAGGTCGGTATACTGCGGATTGGAAGCATTGTCGAGCCCACCCCACCATGAATTCGGCATCTGGTGCTCGCGCGAGTAACAATCACCCTCCGCGCCCGATGTACCGCACTGATCGGTGTACAAGGTGTAGGTATATGCAGGCGTTCCGCCGGGTACATCAGAGTACATATCCCAGATAACAGTTCCACCCGACGTTTTTACATCGGTGTACTGGTAAGCGTCCCACACATCAAAGGCTGTACTGGTATAAGGCAACTTAACATGCCCGCTGGTAATAATGTCGCGCAGGTTTGCCCGTAAAACATCGCCGGTGCCACTGGCCGCATCATAATACCCTGCAGGTATCTGTGCATACAAAAGTTGGCCAATAAGAAAAGAAAGCGTAAAAATTAAAGTTCTCATCCCCCAAAAATTTCGTTCGAAAAAAAGTCTATAAAGTTACGTATTGAAGTATCTATATGTCAAGCATCAACCAGATTAATTCGACCATTCAGCAGGTTTCTTACTTTAAATAAAGCATAGTGTATACGAAAATGTACGATTTTATCAGTATTTCACGGTGCCCGAAGTAAACATTAACTGTATTTTATCGCTCACAGAGCCGGTTTGCATCGAAAATCGGCGCGTTTGTAGAAAATTTCTTGTCAACCCGCAATATTTTACGATCTTAGTAATGTGATTTCATAAAAATCAAACAACAATGAATTTGCGGTTTCTTTTCGAAGGGTATAAAAACAGATTTCAGCGGATTGCAACGCATGTTGTGTTCTGGATTTTGTATATTTCCCTGTATTCCTTATTAGTCAGTATTCCGGCAGAGATTTCATTCATGGAGCTTTTTCGCAGATCGCTCTATTTTGTCTGGGTCGATATTCTGGTTACTTATCTGCTGATTTATTTGCTGCTGCCTTACTTCCTGCTTCGTAAAAAATACATCTTTTTTGTACTCTCGTTTATCGGATTGAGCTTTCTGGCCATGGTTCTAAACCGCTTACTCAATTATTATTTTTACATTCCGAAATATTTCCCCGAATGGGCAGATAAAATCTCTTTCTGGCGTTTCGATTATTTTGTTTCCATCGTTTCTTCACTGGCTGTGGCCATATTTGCAGCTGCCATCAAACTTATGAAAATCTGGACGCAGGAACGCAATCAGAAAAGTATTCTGCAATTACAGAATCTGCAAAGTGAAATGGCTTTGCTGAAAAATCAGATCAATCCGCATTTTATTTTCAATACACTCAACAACATCGATACACTGATTGCGCTGAATCCGCCCAAGGCTTCGGAGAGCATTCTGAAACTGAGCGAAATTATGCGCTATGTCTTGTACGAGTCAACCGCCGATTATGTCCCGCTTCAGAAAGAAATTGACTACCTGAATAATTTCATTGCTCTACATGCATTAAAAGTGGGTTCCGATTTTATCCGATTCGACAATGATGTGAAAAACACACATGAAATTGTTGCACCCATGTTGTTTATTCCGCTGGTCGAAAATGCCATCAAACATGGCGATAAGCGTGTGCCTGCACCCGGCATTACCATTCATTTATTCGAGCAGGATGACATTCTCTGTTTTGTTGTAAAAAATCACCTCAGCAAAACCGAAATCAACAAAGATGCAGCAGGTGGTATTGGCATGAATAATCTGCGTCGCCGTCTCGAGTTGCTGTATCCGCAACGCCATTCCTTTACTACTGAAACAGAAAATGGTGTTTTTACCGCTAAATTGTGTCTTCTATGAAATTACGTTGTATCGTTGTCGACGATGAGCCATTGGCCATAGAAAAGCTGAATGGCTATGTGCAGAAAGTACCGTTCCTCGAGTTGCAGGCTTCGTTTCAGAGCGGGCTCGATGCATTGCAGTATCTGAAAGATAACACCACCGATCTGTTGTTTCTCGATATTCAGATGGATGATCTGACCGGTATTCAGTTGCTCGAAGTTTTAAAAAACAAACCACAGGTCGTATTCACAACTGCATATAGTGAATACGCCATCAAAGGTTTTGAACTCGAGGTGACCGATTATCTGCTGAAACCAATTTCATTTGAACGTTTTCTGCAGTCGGTCAACCGAATTTACGATAAACTCAATCCGAAAAAAACCGCCGAAGTTCCTGCTGATACAACAACAGCAAATACAACGCCTGCACCCGATTTCATGTTTGTAAAAACAGAATACCGGATGGAAAAAATTAAGTTTACCGATGTACATTATGTGGAAGGCATGAAGGATTACCTGCGCATTGTGTCGCCCGATAAGCGCATTATGACGCTCACCAATTTTAAAAACATGCTGTCGATGTTGCCCGAAAAACAATTCTGCAGAATTCATAAATCGTACATCATCAATCTTTCGAAAATACAAAGCATCGAAAAAAGTCATGTGGTGGTACTGAATGAGCGACTTCCGATTGGAGACAGTTTCAGGAAGTCCTTTTTCGAATTACTCGAAAACCTGCGACTGATCAACAACAAATGACAACAACGATTAGATAAACGCCCTTTGTTTTACTTTTAAACAGACAATTATTCCGCAAAAGCGCTCTATTTAATCCTTTTACTCCTCAACAAATCACGCGTGTTACGCTAAAAAAAAATAAATTTGTCCTCTTAACCAAACAACCTGAAAACAAAACAATAAAATGAAACGACTGATTACTATTCTGGCCCTGGTGGGTCTGATGTTCAAAGGCGCCTATGCTGTTATTCCACCCGATGAAGGCATGTGGCTGGTCATGTTTATCGGCAAATACAATTATGCTGAAATGAAACGCCTTGGCCTGAAACTTACAGCCGAACAGCTGTACAGTACCGAAAATCCCTGTGTGAAAGATGCTATTGTAGGTCTGGGCAACGGACAGATGGTTCCGGAAGGTTTTTTCTGCACCGGTGAAGTAGTGTCTGACAAAGGTCTGGTGCTTACCAATCACCATTGCGGATTTGATGCTATTCAAACATTGAGTACACCCGAACTCAATTTTCTGGACGATGGCTTCTGGGCAAAAAATTTCGAAGAAGAACTTCCGGCCAAAGATATGACGATGTCATTTCTTGTTCGCATGGACGATGTAACAGCCAAAGTTCTCGAAAAAGTAACCGATGAAATGAATGACAGCGAACGTCAGGCTATTATTGACGCTGCCATTGCCAAAATCGAACGCGATGCTTCGGAAAAAGGCAAATACGATGTGATTGTAAAAAGCATGTTCGACAACAACGAATTTTATCTCTTCGTTTATCAGACTTATTCCGATATTCGCCTTGTCGGAACACCTCCTTCAAGCATCGGAAAATTTGGTGGTGACACCGACAACTGGATGTGGCCACGTCATACCGGCGACTTCAGCATGTTTCGCATTTATACTGCTCCCGACGGAAGCCCTGCTCCATACAGCAAAGACAATATTCCCCTCAAACCAAAACATTATCTGCCTGTCAGCATTAAAGGCGTTCACAAAGATGATTTCTCCATGATCTTCGGATTTCCGGGAACCACCAATCGCTACATGACATCACATGGCGTTGATATGCAAATCAAACAAAGCAATCCGGCTGTGGTGAAAATCCGCGACAAAAAACTCGAAATCATGAGATCATATATGGATGCTGATCCGAAAATCAAACTTCAGTATGCTTCCAAATATGCGCAGACAGCCAACTATTGGAAATACTACATCGGACAAACCAAAGGTCTCAAACGCTGGGATGTGTACGAAGAACGCAAAGCACTCGAAGACCAGTTCACCAAATGGGTTAACGAAGATGATGCACGCACGAAAAAATATGGCAAATGTCTGAATGAAATTGCTGCCGGTTACCAGAATCTGGAGAAAGTAAATCTTTCGCAGCAATATCTCAACGAAGCTGTATTCCAGGGTGCCGACTATATTTATTTTTCATTCGGCGCTTTCCAGCTTTATGGTGCATTGAAAAAACAAAGCGAAGAACCCAAATCGGAAAAAGCAAAACACGATGCCGTAATCAAAAGCGCCGCAGCTGCTTTCGAAGAAAAACTGACCGACTTCTTTAAAGACTATAACAAACAGGTTGATAAAGACCAGTTCATCGCGCTGCTCGAAATGTACTACAACGATATTCCCGAAGAACAGCATCCCGACATTTTCAAAACCGTTAAAGGAAAAAAATTCAAAGGCAATTTCAAAGCCTGGGGCGAATATGTTTATGCCAACAGCATTTTTGTTGATGAAGCCAAACTGAGAGCATTCCTGAAAAATCCGTCCTACAAAGTAATTGCCGAAGATCCGGGCTTTGCTGTAACACTCAGCATGGTTACAACTATCCGCTCTTTATATGGTGATCTTTCTACTGTTGAAGATCAGATCAACAATGCTACCCGTCTGTTTATCGATGGCCTGCGCAAAATGCAGCCCGAGCAGGTATTCTATCCCGATGCCAACAGCACCATGCGTATGACCTACGGAACCATTCAGGACTATTATCCGATGGACGCAGTACACTACGATTTCCGCACAACCCTCGATGGTATTATGGAAAAAGAAGATTCAACCAACAACGAATTTATCGTTGAAAAACGTCTGAAAGATTTGTGCGCAGCCCGCGATTTCGGCCAATATGGCGAAAACGGAAAACTGTACACCTGCTTCCTTTCAAACAACGATATCACCGGTGGCAACTCCGGAAGCCCTGTTATCAACGGCAATGGCGAACTCATTGGTATTGCATTCGACGGTAACTGGGAAAGCATGAGTGGTGACATTAAATACGAACCAAGCGTTCAGCGCACCATCAGTGTTGATATCCGCTATGTACTTTTTGTTATTGACAAATATGCAGGCGCCACCAACCTGATTAACGAAATGAAACTCATGAAATAATTCATGAAATATTCTTCTCAAAAAAGCCGGATTCGTTCCGGCTTTTTTATGAACACTATAGTACAAACCATCCATAT
Source organism: uncultured Bacteroidaceae bacterium (assembly GCA_964429475.1). GTDB lineage: Bacteria > Bacteroidota > Bacteroidia > Bacteroidales > DTU049 > GWF2-43-63. Next base: position 6,389 of record CAYSCE010000005.1, read on the forward strand.
TCAGTATCTTTGAAAAATACAAAAGGTAATCCATATGAAAATGCCGGCAGTATTTCTGGGACATGGCAGTCCGATGAATGCCATCGAAGACAATGAATTTTCACAGGGATTCCGGAATATCGTCAAGTCGCTCCCAAGGCCGGATTCCATAGTATGTGTGTCGGCGCACTGGGAAACATATGGCACGTTTATAACTGCCATGGAAGCACCCAAAACCATTCACGATTTTGGTGGATTTCCAAAAGCATTATACGAAATTGAATATCCCGCACCCGGAAATCCGGCTCTGTCAAATGAAATTATTGAACACACCACCCTCATTCAGATTCAGCCCGACATGCAGTGGGGTCTCGATCATGGCACCTGGAACGTGTTGCGGCATATGTATCCCGATGCTGATATTCCCATCATTCAACTCAGCATCGATAGAAATGCAGATATGATGCAGCATGTGGAAATTGCAAAAACATTACATTGGTTGCGCGAAAAAGGAGTTATGCTGGTTGGTAGCGGGAACATGGTTCATAATCTTGGACGAATTGACTGGGACTACCCTGAAACCGGCTACCCATGGGCAATACAGGCAGGCAACACACTACGCCAATGGATGGCGGACAGCAACTATTCAGCATTGATGGATTACCGAAATCAGGGCGAAGAACTGCGTCTGGCCATTCCAACACCCGAGCATTATATACCGGCTCTTTACATGCTTACACAAAAACAAAACGACGAAACGATTACGTTTTTCAATCAGAAAACCGTTCTGGGAGCCATCGACATGACTTCGTTTGTTATACGGTAAAATACTTTTTCCATTAATACAGCGACCAGCTTTTCGACATCGGGCTGTATTTCATAAACACTTCGAAACATCCAAACCCTTTGCTGGCCTCCTTTAGCGAAGAAGTATTGATTTCGTATGCCACACCTAATCCATAGTTTGCATAATCGAACATGATGCGCGCCATGGCTGCATCATTCACCCGATAAGCGCCACCAAAGCTGAATATGGAACGCGACACATTGTATTTATCGCTTTGTTTTAAAAAGAATCTGAAATCGGCACCGGCGGTAATTTCATTGGCCGGCCCCTGCAACATGGCCAGCAACCACGGATTCAGCGCGGTTTTTTTATCACTGCCCAACGAAAAAGTAACATCGGCCATCAACACCATTTTGATACCAGCCTGCTCATCGCTCATGGTGAGCCGCTTTCCCTGATTCAGATGCCAGAAACCCGTTGAAATAGTTCCGCTGGTTTTTGCAAAATGATCCATATTGGGCGCTTCGGACATGAATTTATACGAAGCTCCGGCCGATAAATCAAAACTTGCTTTTTGCTTTTGTTCAAAATATTCTCCGTGCGGAATATCGGGATCATACTCATATCCGTTGAACTGATCGGTCCACATCAGCTCGTCGGGATTCAGCGATTCATAGCGTGTGCCCGCACCAATGCCCACCGACAGAACTTTTCCTTCATTCAGTTTTACATTGGCAGCGGCTGCTAAATGCGCCAGCAGGCTGCTGTAGCTGAATGCCGACTGATTGAAAACAAATCCGCCTACCGAAAGCGATGTGTTGGTTGATTTTGTCACACGCGAATTTCCGGAAATACCATAGGTCTGAAATGCAGTTCCCACATTGCGCCACTGATTGCGATACACCATCTGAAAACTCATCTGGTTGTCCTGCGTACCAATCAGTCCGGGCGACTGATATTCAATAAACGCATTACTGAAGCTGAAGTGCGGATCCTGAGCCATAGTGAGGTTGCCGAAAAATAATCCGGAGATCAGCAACGCAAAAACAACGATTGATTTTTTTGTTTTCATACTGCTGAATTTATCGGATTAATACTACGTTTCCCTGCCCTTTTACCTGTGTACCATCACGCAGCGTGCCTTCGTACCAATAGCTGTAGATGCCGCTTTCCGACATATTGCCATCGATATTTCCATCCCAGCGCGCCAGAGGATCTTCAGTCTCAAAAACCAGATTCCCCCACTGATTAAACACTTTCAGCGTCAATGTTTCAAGACATCGGTTCATCACTCCAAACACATCATTTTTTGTATCTCCGTTCGGACTGAATGCATTCGGAACGTAGATGCTGCCGCAGTCTCCGTCAACACGAATAATAATTGTATCGGTATCGGTACAACCAAATTCATTGGTAACAGTAAGAACATATGTCGTTGTATCTTCCGCTGTACAAACAGGATTGGCAATGGCCGGATCGGATAAATAATCAGGCGGCGACCATGCATAAGTAACACCACCGCTTCCGTTCAGCTGCACACTCTCACCCTCTGTAATGGTAGTGTCAGAGCCGGCTTCAGCAATCGGATCAGGATGAACAGTCACTGAAATGCTATCGATATCGGTGCACGAACCGAGTGTTCCGGTAACGATATACGTATCACTTGTTATTCCTCCGATTGTAATGGAAGAGGTTGCAGCACCTGTGTTCCACGAATAGTTTGTTGCACCGGAAGCAGTCAGCACAACGGTTTCACTCGCACATAATTCATTATCGCCAGCAATATGTACATCAGGACTTTGATTTACAACAACGGTAGTATTGGCCGAATTCATACATCCGTTCAGGTCGGTACCGACAACAGTATATGTTCCTGCATGCGTCAGTGAGGCATTGGCTAGTAGCGGAGTCTGAGAACTGCTGCTGAATCCGGCAGGACCGGCCCAGCTATAATCCGATGCGCCCAAAGCAGAAAGAAATACGGTGTCTCCGGTACAATAGGGTCCGTTGTTGGAACAAACCACCGAAGGCAGAATGTTTACAGTAACCACCGTTGATGCTACATCATTGCAGCCACCAGCGCCGGTTACAACCACGGTATACGTTCCCGACGCAGCAACCGTTGCCGCACTGATCGCCGGAGTGGCCGATGAGGAGCTGAAACCCGCAGGGCCGGCCCAGGCATATGTACCACCGCCACTGGCTGAAAGCTGCACCGTTTCACCTGCACAATAGGGTCCGCCATTCGACACCACTGCATCGGGAACCGGATTCACAACTACGGTAGTGCTTTCACCATCAACGCATCCATTGGCGTTTGTAACAACCACCGAATACGTTCCGGATTGAATGGTTGTTGAATTTGGTATCAATGGATTCGCAAGCGCACTGCTGAATCCATCGGGTCCCGACCACAAATATGTCGTGCCGCCCGATGCATTGAGCTGAATATTCTGACCCGCACAATAGGGACCGGTATTCGTGGCCGTGGCCGTTGGCAATGCATACACCGTAACCGAAACCGATGAAACAGCTGAATTGAAGCCATCGTTCACTGTAACAAAATAAATGGTTGTTGTTGTTGGTATTGTGTATGGATTGTCATCGCTTGAAGAAAAACCGGCAGGATTCGAAGACCATGAATATGTGTATGCGCCCGATCCGCCCGAGGCAAGCGCTGTCAGCGTAACACCATTTCCGTTGCAAACCGATGATGCGCTGGCCGATGCATTGACCGATAAAGCACCACCGGTAATATTCACTGTCACCTGAGACGTAGATGTACAGCCGCTTACCTGATCTGTTACGGTTAAGGTGAAAACAGTCGTTGCAGTCAGATTGGTCGTTGTTGGATTGGCCACATTCGATGACAACAGCAAGCCGGAAGGAGACCAGGCATACAGATAACTGCCGCTGCCGCCCGATGCGCTACCTGCTAAAGTTGTATTTGTTCCGAAAGGAATGGTCTGCGTGATTCCAGCGTTGGCAGTGGGATTGGCATTGACGGAAACTGTAGTTGATGTGGTTGAACTGCAACCCGCAGCGCTGGTAACGGTGAGCAAATATGTTCCTGCACTGAGTGCCGAAGCACTACTGATGACGGGTGTTGCAGAGGTTGATGAAAAGCCGTTCGGACCCGACCAGTTGTAAGTCGCGCCACCACTGCCCGTCAGATTGATTGACGACCCTACACAACGCGGCGAATTGGATGTAGCAGCTGCAACCGGAAGTTGATTCACATCGAGTGTGTAATTCAGATATTGCCGGTATCCGCAAACACCTGTCACTTCAAGGCTGTAGGTCATGGTAGTTGCCGGATTCACACTGATGTTCTGCGTGGTTTGTCCGCCCGGATACCAATGATAGGCAGTTGCTCCGGGAGGTCCGTACAATGTCGTTGTGTTACCTGCACAAATAGGATCCTGTGCCGCTGTAATATTCGGAAACTGTACACCCGATTCGGCACTGATGGTGTAATTGCAGATATCGCCGGCAAAGCCGTCAATCATCAGATAATAATCACTGCCGATTGTAAGACCGCGTGCTGTAATTTCAATATGTGTTGCCCCTTCTTCAAAATTGGAAACCGGCGTAAAAGACGCACAGGCACTACCGGCAGAAAACACCTGCATTTGAATTCCAGCCGCTGTCCCTGCGTAACAATCATACACATCTACATTCAGCACTGCTGAATCATTGGCAGCCGTAAACCGAATCCATGAATTATTATTGATTTGTACATCGCAGTTTGTTGCGCCGGTCCCCCAAACGCCACCTGCGCCGAAAATGCCTCCCTGACAGGTTCCTGCCGTATAAGTGTATAACGGAGGATTGTTTGTTTCAGCGTTTCCGCGCATGTTTCCTGGTCTGTCGGGGGTATAAGCCTCGCCGGTTGTTCCTTTGTATCCATTCAAATCGCAGATGTAGAGCGCCGTTGAACAGGCATCGTTGGTTGGCGTTGTAACACAGAAACCAAAATCGCCGGTGGTATTTCCATTGAACGCCCAGTAGCGCAGAAACACGGTTGCTCCCGGAGTGAGGCCTGTTGCCAGAATAAAGGGCTTAAGATCATTTGCCGTTAATGGATAATTGTTATCATCGGAACAGGCAATCTGCGTAAGCGAGCTGCAGGTGCCGGAATACAGAGCCATGACTGCATCACTGAAACCATAACCGGGTCTTGCCATAATACTGATAACACCCGAAGATGGCACTGTCATTTTAAACCACACATCTTTTGGTTGCGGAGTATTGTTGAAACCTCCCTGCATGGGACTGCTGCCGCCTACACACGAAGCAGGAGTCGGCGCAGCAGTTGTGGTGGTTGCATTCGTCGTTGTAAACGAAAGATAATTGCACGAAGAGGTTATGGGTGGCAACTGAATGGCATTGCATGGATCATCGTTGGTTGGCGTTGGCGTTGGTGTTCCGATGATGCAGATATTGAAGGTGCCTCCACCATTTCCTGAATAATAATCATAGGTCCGGATATAATAGGTTGTCCCCGGAATCAAACCAACCGCATTAATGGTTTCCGCATCTCCACTAAAACCATTATCGACACAATACAAGCTGGTGAGTGCACTGCAGGTACCCGAAAACAATTCAAGCACCATATCGGCGGTTCCGTTTGGTGTAACCTGAATAGTTTGCACCGCATTGGTAGCAATAAATTTGTACCAGACATCATCATCGGCAGTACCCGCACAACCGGTCTGCGACTGCGTTGCAGAAACCGTTGTACCGGCCGTTGACACACAGGTTGCATTTACATTGAGCAATGTGGCACCGCTGCAGTTATCGTTCGAAGGCGCTGGTGGAGCGGTGGTGATACATACGGTAAAGGTTCCGGTACCATATCCGGTGAAGTAATGATAAATTCTGATTTTGTACACGGTACCAATGGTCAGCCCTGTTGCATAAATGGTTTCAGCTTCACCGGTAAAGCCCTGATCCATACAATTCATGGATACCAAAGCCGCACAATCGCCTGAAAAAAGCTGCACAACCGGATCCATTCCTGCAGAAGGAGTAACTGTGATGATGTGACTGGTGGCTGTTGCTGTGAAGGTATACCAAACATCGTCGTCGGCAGTACCTACACAACCGGCAATGGTTTGTGTGGCTGCTGCAGTAGTTCCTGAAACAGGACCTGAACAGTTTACTGTGACGGGAATTGCAGTGGCAGCTGAGCAACCGTCGCTCTGCGCCTGCGTTTCAATTGTTACAAATGAAACAGCAAAGCACACAATAATCCCGAAAATGATTGACATTTTCATGATAAAAATATTTTATAATTCTTTGAATTCGTCAGGAATCAGACCGGCTTCAATCAGGATACCTTTTACTTCAGCCATGTTCAGCGATGTATCTTGCTCGCCGGCATCAACATAAGCCGAATAGAAAAAATAAACAACTCCTGATTTTGAATCTGCTTTATAAACGGTTTTTACCTCAGCAATTCCTTTGATCTGATACAAATGTGACTGCACCTGATCAAGTACCGGTTGCGCTGCATCGCCGGTAAAACTGTACGAAAACTTTTTTGTTTCAACAATACCCGAAGAAGCCGTTTGTGTAAATCCGGAAATGCAAATAAATACAATCAATGTAAAAATTAGTCCCCCTTTCATAATCACTTTTTTACAAATATACAAATTCTGACAGCAAAGTCAATTTGTACGTTAAATAAAGTGATTTTTTCTACTAATAACGGCCGACATTCCTAATTTTAACAAAAGATTTTAAGCCGGGTGGGGGTTTTATTAGCATATTCTAATGTCTCTCATATTAACACATAGGCGAACTTGTCACGTCTCACGTGAGCCTCACACCGCCGATTTATCACGTTTCACGTGAAGGCGCACATCCGATCGCTATCGGATTCCACATGATATATCGTATCTCGCATTTCGTATTTATTCCAACACTTCTTTCATCTGCAGCCATTCGCCATTATCAATGGGGCGCTCGGAAAGAATTCTTCCTTTGTACATGCCGCTGCGCAGGTAGCCCCAAAGAGTTTTTTGATAAGGATATCCGGGCAAATAAGCCTGACAGCTGTCCAGAATGCTGATGAATTGCTGGTCGATCGGAATCCATAAAACCGGATTATAGCCAATAAATTTATACTTTTCATCATATATGTATCTTCCAATACATAAAGCAATCGGAAATACATCTGATCCATTATGCAATTCCAGAATTCTGACAACCGCGCAGTCAACTGACGCCAAAACTGTGTCCGGAAGCATTTCTCCTGTATAAGGGTCAATCCGCTCAAGCGTATCATATTTGTACGCTTTGACAACAACTTCCTCACTGTTCAACCTATGTGAAAAAAAACGGAGAGAATCATACGAATATGCCTCATGACACTTATCCAAAGTCTTTATTGTAACAGAAGAAAAAGAGGAATAGCCATAAATATCCCTACCCTGTAAAAACGGAAAATTAAAATACGATGTAGCTTGTTTTTGAATATTATTAATTTTTTCGGAAATGTTGAAGAACGTATTATAGTATATCTCAAAAAATGAATAATTGTAATCAAAATCCTCAATTTCTTTCATCACAACACATGCTGAGCCACTGATTGATTCAGGATATGAAAATAATCCGGAAGCCGGACTTTTATAGTTGAATTTATCAGAGAGTAAACCTGCCAGATCCGGGGTGATAAAATGCGAACCTGGGTTTAAATCCTCAATTGGTATCTGTCTTAAAAAATTCAGGTAAGTCATTGAAGAATCCGGACAATGCAAACATCTTCGTTCCAGAATTGCACTGACCAATGGTTCTTTTAAACTGAAATAAGCAAGGCGACATCCATAGAAAAGCAATGTGTCATTGTTCCACTGTGTAAGCGGAGCCAGCCCGGCAAAAACACGGGAGACCAGATTAAAATTTTGGTCGCGGCTGGTAATAAAAAACAGGCAATATCCCTTTACATTTTTCAAAGAGTAAGGAATAACTTCTTCGTAGCCGCTAAACGGATCCCCTTCAATAACCCTGTTGCATGAATGGACGCCTTTTCCCCTTTTTCCCAATTGATATTCAATAACACTCCAATCATTCGTATACCCGCCGACGATATTTGAACGTGCGTCAATTTTTTTGGTCTTAACCAGTTCCAGCAGATCATACACCAGGCTCCCCTCGCCGTTTTCCGAAGTTGAATAAAACAACGGGGCAAAACGAGGATCCGTTGCAGAAACAACAACTTCTTCAATCATCACATAAGCTGGGGGCATCTCCTGCTGCGCAAAGCCTGTTATGCAGAAAACGAAAAATGCAATAGCCGAAAAAAACAGCTTGTTCATTAATCTTGTTTTTTCAAATATATAAACTTTTTCGTAATAATGCGTGACTATTCAATTCAATGGTGCTACGCGTTTCCTATGTCCCTGGGGCGTTGCCCAAGGGCCAACATCTTTAGCGCCGCCACGTAAAACATGGCAAGCCGGCGCATCCAATGGTGCTTAGCGTGAAACGCGACAAGTCGCAGCTTTTAATATGCCTTCGGCGACAAAATATTCGTATCTATAACGTCGCTCGTATTTCCACATTGGAATTTAATCCGCAGAAGGCGGATCACCGCCGAAGGCGCACATTTCCACATAAAAGAATTTCAACACTCATAGCGTATAACTCACTACTGACTCCGCCGCGGCGGATCACCACTGACCACTGGGTCACTGTTTCTCCAGATACCACACTTCTTTCTTGTGGTTGCCGTTGTCGAGTCCGGCGGCAGTGTTGTCGAAGCTGGTCCAGATCATATTGCGGCGGCCATCCCACGCCACTGAATAAGAAAAATAAGAATACCACGGATAATTATCAACCATAAATTCAATGCGGGTTACATCATTGTCGGTGCCGCCCACATCAACGCTCCAGTAATAATCGCCCGAGCCGCTTCCGTTGGGCAGATTAATGTTTCCCGGGTTGCAATACAAATCGTAATGATGGCGTTTTTTATTCAGCCCTTCATCAATCAGTGTCACCGTGCCGGGATTGACATGCGTTGTATCGAGCACAAAATCATTGGCGGTTGAATCAAAATAATACACATCGGCTTTTGTGATGGTCCATACACCATCCATACGCGAAGCCATGTTGTTGTCGGGTGAACATGAAGCCAGCATCAGAAGCGGCAAAGCAAAAATCAGAATGTAATATTTTTTCATGATTAATCTCCGATTAAAATGGATAATCCAATACTGAAACGAAGTGCCGAAACATCGGGCAACACGTAATACTGCTCCGGAAGCGTGGTTTGTGATGCAATGATTTCGTTGTAATGATAATAATCGGTCGGAATGCCATTGGTAGCAGGCGGCTGATTCGACCGGCCATTGTCTTTATCGCGCAGTTTAAAGCTCAGATAATTGGCCTGCTTAAAAAGTTTTTCAGCACGTAACTGCAAACCGATTCCTTCTGCAACCGGTATCTGTGCCTTGAGTCCGAGAATACCCGCCACATACATGCCGGTAAACTGTCCGTTTAAAATCTGATTCAGACTGTAATTGATGGTACCGTCGGCGTATTCGCTGTACGAAATCAGATTAATGCGACCCACCGTGAAACCGGCTGTAGCCCATACTCCGGCGCCTCCATCGCTGCCTCCGCCCACATTCAGCAGCATATCAAAATATCCGGTTCTGAGTTTGAAAATGCGCGATTCGCCTGTGGTAAAAATCGCCTTGGTGTTTTCGCGAAAGTTGTTGTACGAAATATCCATTCCCATAGGACCCGAACCAAGCGAAAAAGCAATGTATTTTCCGGTGGCAAAATTAAACGGATCCAATTCCTTTGTAAGACTTTCAGCATGATACCGGTTGTACGAATCGGCAAAATATCCGAATGTTTTATATCTGATTTTCGAAAAAACAGGTCCGGCCGAAAACGCGACGTATTGCGCGTTTGAGACCAGAACAGCCAGAATCAGAATGGCCGACAAAATGAATTTTTTCATACGTATCGGATAAATAATTATTTTTGTTTGAAAACGTAAAAATATAAAATCCTGAACAAAAATGAATAGGATAAAAATTTTATTACTGCTGACGCTGGCTGTTGCTTTATCGATGCCGTCCTGCAACCGGTTTGATGAAGGCTCCATCAGCCTGCGCACGGTAAAAAAGCGCCTGAGCCGCACCTGGGTTCTCGAAAGCTATTATAAGGACGGCGTTGATCAGACAGCTTCGTGGAATGCACAATACCCCAACTACAAAATTGTGTACCGCGAAAACTTCACCTACGAAGCTTTTATAGGCAACGACAGCACCTATTCATTCGGCATTTACAATCTGCAGGACTGGTCGCGCAAAATCGAACGTCAGCCCAACAACAGCCCGGGCACCTATATTGTTCACGATATTGTAAAACTCAGCACCAATGAGATGTGGACACAATACAACGCCAACGAGGAATTTCATTTTGTGGCAGAAAAAGAGTAGTGGAAAGTTTGTAAAGTTGAAAGTTCTTAAAGTTATAAAAGCTCGTGTTGAGTAGTCAGTTGTGTCCCGATAGCAATCGGGAGGTCAGTTGTGAGTTTGAATTCTTAGATCAGACATAACTTCGGTGTTCAACTAATAGCTTATAACTCATCACTGAAATAGTTCGTATTTTTACGCTGTCTTGTGTTCTCACATTTTCACATGAACGGAGTTCCACATTTCCATATTAAAAAAACATGTCAGCACCCTTTCAAAAAGACGCCCAATATTTCAAATTCTGCAGTTACGGATTTTTGAAGAATCTGCGGTTTTTCGATCCGTTTTTGTTTTTGTTTTTTCTCGACAAAGGTTTATCATACTTCGAAATCGGGCTTCTGATCTCGTTTCGCGAAGTGATGGTGTATATTATGGAAATTCCTGCCGGGATTATTGCCGATGTACTTGGTCGTCGCAAAGTGATGATCTTTGCATTCATTGCTTATATTATTTCGTTCTCTGTTTTCTTTTTTGCGAACGCATTCTGGCTGTTCATGCTGTCGTTTATTTTTTATGGATTCGGCGATGCATTCCGGCAGGGAACACATAAAAGTATGATCATCGATTATCTCCGCCTGAAAGGATGGAAAGATCAGAAAACAGCATACTACGGACATACGCGCTCGTGGTCGCAGATCGGATCAGCTGTTTCATCGCTGGTTGCTGCAGTGATTGTTGTTTTCACCGGCGATTATCAGAGTGTTTTTATTTTCAGCACCATTCCCTACTTTCTGAATCTGATTATGATGACCACTTATCCGAAAGAACTTGATGGTGAAATTGTGCGACATAAAGGAAGCGATCTGAAAGAAAATTTCCGTCAGGTGATACGCGATCTGATCACCACTTTTAAAAATCCAACTGTATTGAAAACTGTTGGAAACCTCAGCTTTTACACGGGTTTCTATAAAGCCATCAAAGATTATCTGCAACCATTGCTCGAGACCATTGCGGTATCGATGCCACTTTTTCTGATGTTGCACGAAAAACAGCGATCGGCTGTTCTGATCGGAATCATTTTCTTCTGCATTCATTTGATTACAGCATTTGCATCGCGCAGTGCAGGCCGTTTTGCGAAAAAATTTAAAACAGTTGCAGCTCCACTCAACATCACACTTTTATCAGGATTTGTATTTGGTCTTGTGGCAGGAATCTGCTATTCGTACGATTGGTTTATCGCAGCAGGAGCGCTGTTTGTGATTATTTATGCCATTGAAAATATTCGGAAACCCATTGGCATCAGTTATCTGACCGACAACATTGATCCGACAGTTTTAAGCAGTTCTCTGTCGTTTCAGTCGTTGGCCGAAACACTGGTTGCAGCCGGTATTGCACCTGCCATTGGCTGGATTGCAGACCGCTACAGCATTGGCTGGGGATTGATTGCGGTATCGGCTATCATGCTGATTCCGGCTGTGCTGGTGAGGATAAAGGTGAAGGCGTAAACCGTCATAGTCACCCGACGATTCCATGTCAGCAAGTCCGCTCTTAATCCTATCTGGCTGACGATAAAATGTCGGGTAGCAATATTTCGCCAATCGCATTCGTTTTAAATTACATGAGATCCTCCAATCTTCTTTTACTTTTGTTTTGTCTGTCCACCGCCGCCGTCAGTGCTCAAACCGACAGCCTGACGCCGGTCGGGCAGATCTCGCTGGGGGTGCGCAGCAGCTGGGGCCTCGTGTATGAACACAACTGGAACCGCGCCGCCTTTGGTTCAGGCGGACAGTTTCGATTGCGCCTTTCCGACAGGGTAAATTCCGATTGGTTTATCGACTACCTGCAGGGCGATCTCGGCGATTTCGCCAAAAGAACCGACGTTCATATCGGATGGAGTGTCCTGTATTATCCTTTGAAAAAGAAAACAACACTTCAGCCCTATATTCTGGCCGGACATTGTTTTGAATTACTCCGGATTTCGGAAAACACCAATGATGGAAATTTTGTCACACGCAAAAGTGCATCCGTTCAGGCCGGAGCCGGAGTGCACCTCCACCTGACTCCCCGGGCCGATATTTCATTTGTAACGCAATACATGATTCATTTCGGCACCAACATCGACGTTGCCGAAGATCCGGTGACTTTTACAAAACCCGGAGACATTGCTTTGCAGGATCATGTTCTTCTGCATATTTCTCTCAATTATCAGATTGCAGATTTATGGTAACCCGGGTACTGTCCATATTAATTTTTTGTATTGTTACATTTGTGCAGGATGCCTCCGCGCAGAATTCCAAATCCGGATTGCTTCGTTTTAATGCAGGTCTGGCGCAGGGTTTCATGCTTGCACACAACAGCCGGCCCTTGTTTGCCGATGGCTTTGCGGAATATTTTGCAAGCGAAAAAATCAGCATTAAAGGCAGCTGCACGCAGCTGATAGCCGACAGAATGGAGGATGAGCTCTTGAAAACATATACAGGCATTTCGTTCGGCATGGCCTGGCATGCAGGAAATGATCTGCATGATTTTTCACTGGCCATGCGGCCGGGCGTGGTGTATCAATGTCCCGGAACAATTTATATTGGTTTTGTAACGAAGCCGAAACTGGCGCCATCACTTATGTTCGCGGCCACATATTCCTTATTTTTCTCCGACCCGTTTCACTTTTATATTTCAATTTCCGAAAACAATTCCTTTTACCGCGGCGCACCCGATGGAAATATCAATACATCGTATATCAGCATTACGGGCGGGCTTGGATGGCATGTTCGATATAAGAAATAAGATTGGTGATTTTTGATTTTTGAAGGATGTTGGATGTGTGATTTGGGAAAAATCAAACAGCACATCAAATCATCATTCAGATCAAAAATCAAAAATCGGAAATCGGAAATCTCAAATCATCACCGCTCAACCACAACCCGCTTCAGCACAAAGCCTTCAGCATTTTCGATTTTCAGCATGTACACGCCTGGTGCAAAGGAATTCAGATCAAGATGAACTGTTTTTTGCTCATAGATTTGTGTTGTCTGAATGTTTTGTCCGAGTGCATCGATGAATGAAAGTGTATAATCATCTTCGGCGGGGAATGTGATGGAGAGCTGGCCGGAGGTTGGGTTGGGGAAGATGGAAACATTGAACAGATCATTTTCTTCCATACCGGTGCAATCAATCACGCTCACGGTTGTTGTGTCAAATCCGCTGCAGCCGCCACCATTCGTGTAGGAATAGATGATGTCGTGATCGCCCGGGCCGGCAACATCGGGATAGAATGTATTCCCAGAAACGCCGTTACCGGTAAACAATCCACCGGATGGGCTGCCTGATAAAATGTAAGGATTGTCAGTTACACAAAATACCGGGTCGGGGAGAAGAATTGAAACAAGCGGAACCGGAAAGACCGAGACAAACAGAAAATCTGTGGCGGTGCAACCGTTAGAGTCTGTCCCTGTCACAGAGTAGAGGCCGCTTGTTAACGCAGCAAACGGAACATTGTCCGAAACACCGTTGTTCCATGTGTAATTTATTGCTGTACCAGTTGCATGGAGAGTGATGTCGGTTTCGGCGCATGTATTAATGTCGGAGCCGGCTTCTACAGCGGGAGAAGGTAAAACAACAATATTCATTGTGTCGCTCTTTGAACAGCCTGTTATCAGGTCAGTTCCGGTAACAATGTATGTGTTGCTGACTGTTGGTGTAAAAGAAACACCGTTATTTACTCCGTTGTTCCAGTTGTATTGGTTGGCGGTTCCGTTAGCCATCAGACTGACAGAAGAACCTTCGCATACGTTGAGATCTTGTCCGGCAAAAACAAAGGGCAGGTCATCTACATCAAGTTCAAGTATAAATGTACTGTCGCAACCATAAACAGTTGGAACTGCAACCGAATATGTTCCGGCAGAAGAGTATGTATTGCCTCGCCAGAAGTAGCTTTCACCATTACACATCTGATGTTGTTCGGTTGCGGAATACGATGGATGCACGACCACAAAAGTAGTTGCAAAATTGGAGCAACCCTCCTGATCGGTATATGTGTAGGTAATTTCAAATGTTCCGGATCCGGCAACAGCCGGATCGAAAGAGCCGGACACGACGCCGTTTCCGCTATAGACACCATATGACGGCATACCAATATTTAAAGCAAAGGGGGCGTCGTTCTGACATTGATCAGGTACCGCACTTACAGAAACTGATGGAAGATTTTTTATAATCAAGTCTGTGCAGTTTTGACCATAATAAGCTTCGGGGAGTGTTGATGAAACGCGCACCCGGTAATGATTTCCGGCAACAACGGACATTGGTACAGGAATAACGAAAGTTCCTGAACCTGTTGCAGTAAGGGTGTCCAGGTTTGTTGGATTTTCGAAGCTGCCGCTGCTGTCGGACAATTGGGCAATAAAAAGATTTCCCGGATTGAATGTCCCGGTTGCGGTATATGTAAAAGAAATAGTGTCGTTTTTACACAAAGATAATTGTGTGGGATTTTCCGATTTTATAAACAGCGGAGTGTATTTCCACAACTCATAATCTGTTGTGTCATTTCTTGCTGAAAGAAACAATGATTGTCCACATGCAGACATACGGATTACATTTCCGTCACCATCATCTGGGATAATTTCGCCGGCCAGAAAAGTACCACATGCAGTGCCATCGCTACACCATAATTCGGCGCCATGAACTCCGTCGTTAGCAATAAAATAGAGCCTGTTATTCAATACAACCATTTTGTCAATGTTGCTGCTTCCTTGTCCGGGTAAAATATCTTTTACAAGCATTGTTCCCTGAGAAGTTCCATCGCTTGTCCACAACTCAAGACCAACTTCCGGAGTTCTAGATAGAAACATGCAGCGACCATTCAGAGCAACCAAAGAGTAATACTCAGTACCATCTGCACCGGGAGTGTTGTCTTTGATCATTGTAGTGCCAGCCGAAGTGCCGTCGCTTTTCCAGAGTTCTGATCCATGAACACCATCATCCGCTATAAAAAACAAGGTGCTGTCAACATTTGTCAAATATTGAATGGAGCTACTTCCTGATCCGGAAAAGATATCGGATACCAAAACTGTTCCGGCAGTTGTGCCGTCCGATTTCCAAAGTTCATAACCAGTGGTTGGTTCATAAGCGGGAAAGAAAAAATGATCGCCGGAAATAATGAAAGAATACAAAGAACTTCCTCCCGAACCGGCATTAATATCTTTGACAAGCACCGTTCCTGAAGGAGTACCATCGCTTTTCCACCATTCATCTCCTGTAACTCCATCATCTGCGACGAAAAACAATGTGCCGTTCCAGTTTGTCAATGTTGATGGATAGGAGCCGGTTGATCCAGGGTTGATATCCTTAATCATAATTGTTCCCGAAGAAGTGCCGTCACTTTTCCACAGCTCGGCACCGGAAACACCATCGCTTGCGCTGAAAAATAGTGTGCCGTTAACATCAGTAATATTGTACACGCTTCCGTTTGCAGAGCCGGCACCAATGTTTTTAACGAGGGTTGTCCCACTTGTCGTTCCATCGCTTTTCCACAATTCCTGACCATTGGATGGATCCTCTGCAATAAAGTAAATCTGATTGAGCGAGCCGGTAATTTGCATGGGATTAGATCCAGAAGTACCCGGATTAATATCTTTCACCATCGAGGTACCGGCAGACGTACCGTTGCTTTTCCAGAGTTCATCTCCATTCGTCACATCATTTGCACTGAAATAAAGAATGGAATTATTGTCTGTCAATTCGCTCGGGTAGGATGCATTGCTGCCATGCCAGATATCTTTCACAAACGTAGTTCCGGATTCAGTTCCATCGCTTTTCCACAGCTCAAATCCAGTGTTAGTCTCTAATGCACCCATAAACACCATATTGCTGATTTGAAAAAAACTCTGTGCATAACTGCTTTGAGAACCCGGATTAATGTCTTTTATTATTATTGTTCCAGCAGCAGTACCATCACTTTTCCATAATTCAATTCCGTTGATTCCATCCTCGGCCTGGAAGAGCAGCGTGCCGTTAAAGTCAGCCAGATAATTCACCGATGACGATGAAGCACCGGTGTAAATATCTTTAACCATTACAGTCCCCGCAGTTGTTCCGTCGCTCTTCCAGAGCTCATATCCAGCAGTGCCATCATCAGCCGAAAAAAACAATGTTCCGTTTAGACTGCAGAGATTATATGGAGAATTCCATGAAGCATTGATGTCTTTAACCAAAGCAGTACCAGCTGGAGTCCCATCGGTTTTCCATAATTCTCTGCCGGTAACACCATCTTCTGCAGTAAAAAAAACAGTTCCGCCGACATTTGTCATAAAGGCTGGAAAAGATCCAAAATTGCCTGAATAAATATCACTGATGATAGTCGTTCCGGCAGCAGTTCCGTCGGTTGAGTAAATTTCATATCCATACAATGCAGAGCTTGCGTAAAAAATGCAGATGCTGCCATTCCAGGTGAAGCTTGCCGGATAAGAAGATCCGGAGCCGGGCTCAATATCTTCAACCATCTCCGTTCCGACTGCAGTTCCATCACTTTTCCACAATTCATGTCCGAAAGAACTGGTATATGCGCTAAATATCAGAGTGCCGTTTATGTTTTTCATTTCCTGAATGCCGGAACCATTAACACCAGAGTATATGTCTTTTAACAAAGTAGTTCCGCTTTCACTGCCATCACTTTTCCATAACTCCGGCCCATGAATTCCATCGTTGGCACTAAAAAATAATACATTGTTCAGTACAACAAGGTTTGAAGGGTCTGCACTTCCATTTTCATAAATATCCCTGACCAATACAGTTCCGTCAGCGGTGCCATCGGTTTTCCAGATTTCCCGTTCATACAATGATGTGTTTGCAACAAAGATAAGATTGCCGTTCAGATTGCATAAAGAAGAAGGATTACTACCGGACGAACCAGGTTCAATGTCTTTAATCATGACTGTTCCGGCAGTTGTGCCGTCCGTTTTCCATAGCTCATTGCCATGAATAGGATCAGTTGCGGTAAAATACAATACACCATTTACTTCACAGAAATTCTGGACACCAGAGCCCTCAACGCTGTTTGTTGCATTGATGTCTTTTACCAGTTCAATCTGGCTATAAGCCTGGCCCGATATAAACACAAATGCCAGAAACAAAAACATGAATGCGATACCTGAATTTTTCATAACCGATTTGTATTATTTATTTCTGCAAATATATGATATTTTAAGTCGAATAATTGAAATTATCATACAATTAACTCTGATAAAAGTTATGAGTGTCTGATTTCATCAACAAATTCTGAACGAAACAAAATGAATGAAGATTTAAGAACATTCCGTGTTTTCGAACGGAACACGAAGAATTTTGATCCTTGATTTTGGATTTGAATTATGAACACAGAACAAAGAAACTCGAAGTTTACTTTTACTTCAAATTTCAGTGTTCAGTGTTCGATGTTCAGAGTTCATTAACGCTCAACTACAACCCGCTTCAACACAAAGCCTTCAGCGTTTTCAATTTTCAGTATATATACGCCGGGCGCAACAGAATTCAGATTGAGCTGCGCTGTTTTTTGTGCAGCAATTTTTTCTGTCTGAACAATTTGTCCGAGTGCATCGATGAAGGAAAGAGTGTAGTCATCTTCGGCGGGGAATGTGATCGAGAGCTGTCCGGAGGTGGGATTGGGGAAGATGGAAACATTGAACAGATCATTTTCTTCCATACCGGTGCAATCAA